>JAUSIO010000004.1 GCA_030647845.1 bacterium | reverse complement strand
ACGCTTCGGTCGGGACCCCGACAATCTTGTTCGTCGGGGCTACTCATCATCGAGTAAAAATCCACCAGCTTGGATGCTCCAGAGTTTGTGGTAGAGGCCTTTATGTTCGAGTAGCTCTGCGTGCGTGCCGTCGGCGACAATGACACCGTCTTGCAGCACCACAATGCGGTCCATCCGCATAATCGTCGAGAGCCGGTGCGCTATGACGATTACCGTCTTCCCTTCCATCAGGGTTTTAAGTGCGTCTTGTATGAGCGCCTCCGACTCGGAGTCGAGCGACGATGTTGCCTCGTCCAAGACCAAAATGGGCGAGTTTTTGAGTATCGCGCGTGCGATAGCCACCCGTTGGCGCTCGCCGCCTGAGAGTTTGATGCCGCGCTCGCCGACAAAGGTGTTATATTTTTCCGGCAAGGCAGAAATAAACTTGTCGCAGTGTGCTTTGCGTGCGGCGTCCAAAACCTCGTCGTCGCTCGCCTGCCGCCTACCGTAGCGGATGTTTTCCATCAACGTGCGGTGGAAGAGTATCGGCTCTTGCGGCACAAAGGCAATAGCGTCGCGCACGCTGTTTTGCGTAACACTCGCGATATTTTGCCCGTCTATCTCGACCGTGCCGCCTTTAACGTCAAACAGTCTTAAAAGTAATTTTGTAATCGTCGACTTCCCCGCGCCCGAGGGACCCACTAACGCAACTTTTTGCCCGCCGGGGATTGCGAGAGAAAAATCCTCAAGTATCGGTTGGTCCGGATTGAAAGAAAAAGTAATATTTTCAAAACTAATGTTAGCATCCGCAACAGCAAGCGGTTTCGCGTCCACGGCGTCCTTAATTTCGTGCGGCATTTGCAAAATAGCGACCATCTCGCCAGCATCGGCAATGGCATCGTAAAACCGCCGCAGTTCGCGGTTGATAGAAACCAATCGGTCAAACGTAGTGAGCAAATACGCTTGGATAAGCACAAAGTCGCCTATCGTAAACAACCCTTTCTGCCAGTAGAATACGCCACCGCCCAAGAGCCCGACCTCAATAACAATCATAAATAAACCAATACCACCCCAAATGCGGTTGTCGGCGTTCCACAATTTGAGTGTTATTGTTTGCCATGCAGCTATCACTTTTTTGAATAACACTTTTTCGCCTTCGGCGCCGGAAAAAAGCGCGATGGTATTTTGGTTGCCTATTGCGTCCGCAAGCGTTGCGGTTATTTTGGTATCGGCCTCAGCGCGTGCTTTGCGTATCGGCTGGCGTATGCGCGCCACGGTTATTTGGAACCACAAAAACACAATAACCCATACCCCAAGGGCTATGCCGAGCGTGTGGTTGCGTAAAAATAAGATGACGACACTACCTGTGACAAACAAAAACGTGGGGAAAAATTGCAACAGAATGCTATCAAAAATTGCTTCGAACGAACGACCAAACCGACTGACCTTGCTCGTGAGCGAGCCCGCGAAGTTTGAAGTAAAGAAGTTATACGAGTGGTTAATAAGATAGCCAAAAGCGGTCCCAAGGAGGTCGGCCATCACGAGTGCGGCTAGATATAGATTGCTTATCTCCTGTATGCGCCTGCCGAGCCACTCGAGAAGATACATTGCGCCCACAAGAGCGAGTAGTAAAAACAATTGGTTCACAACCGCCGCGCTCGGTGTGCCCGAGGCGAGGAGGTTGAAGAATTCTCGCAAAAAAAGCGGCGCAGCAAGCGTCCCTGCTTGTACAATAATCGCGCCCAAAAACACGAAGAAAATACGCCAAGGATATTTGACTACATGTTGTATATACACACGGAACACCGCACCGGCGGTGGCCGATTTTTTCTCTTGTTTCTGCATCGATTTTATTTTACCTCACTATCAGGAGAAGGTTGTTCGCCAGTTGGTGGAGTCTCGGTTGTTGGCGGAGTTTCTGCACTTCCAGTACCTTCGGCTTGCGGTGAGCTTGTCGAATCCGGCGAAGTACTTTTCTGTACCGCTTCGTACACTTTTGAGAGTTCACGGCCTAGGTCTTCGGCCGCGGCGCGTGTGGTCGGCGCGTCATCTTTGCTTTTTGCGGTTTCAAGCGCGGTAATTTTTTCGTTTATTGCGGTTATCAATTCTGCTGGGATTTTTTTGTCAGTATCATCGGCAAGCGCTTTGCGCGCGGCGTACAACCTCTGGTCAGCCACATTGCGCACTTCGGCCAACTCGACCTTCTTTTTGTCGCTGTCGGCGTTTGCCTCGGCATCTTTGCGCATCCGCTCAATGTCCTGGTCCGAGAGCCCCGACGACGCTTCGATGCGTATGCTCTGCTCTTTGTTGGTCGCTTTGTCTTTCGCCAAGACCTTGAGGATGCCGTTTGTATCGACATCAAATGTTACTTCGATTTGTGGCAAGCCGCGCGGCGCAGGCGGGATACCGTCCAAGACAAAGCGCCCGAGCGATTTATTGTCCGAGGCCATCGCACGCTCGCCTTGCGTGATATGTATCTCTACGCTGGTTTGGTTGTCAGCCGCAGTTGAGAAATTTTGCGAGCGGCTGGTCGGGATGGTGGTATTGCGCTCAATTAACTTTGTTGCGACGCCACCCATGGTCTCGATACCCAAAGACAGCGGGATAACGTCGAGCAAAAGTACATCGCGCACCTCGCCACCCAATATACCGCCTTGTATCGCTGCGCCGATTGCCACGACCTCGTCGGGGTTCACGCTCATGTTTGGCTTTTTGTTGAAGTACTTCTCCACCGCCGCCTGTAAGGCCGGCATACGGGTTTGCCCGCCAACCAAAATAACTTCGTTGATGTCGGCAACCTTAAACGGCGACGCCTCCATTGCGCGTTTGGTAATTGCCATCGCGCGTTCGATAAACTCGGCCGAGAGTTCTTCGAGTTTTGCGCGCGACATTTTGATAAGCAAGTGACGCGGCCCCGAGCTGTCTGAGGTGATAAACGGGATGTTTATCTCGGTATCAACCGCGGTCGAAAGCTCGATTTTTGCCTTTTCCGCCGCTTCGTCGAGCCGTTGGCGACCGAGTGCATCAAGGCGCACGTCGATGCCGCTTTCTTTTTGATACTCGGACGCGAGCCAGTCGATTATTTTTTGGTCGAGGTCTTTACCACCAAGGTGCGCGTCGCCATCAGTTGACTTGACCTCTATCACGTCGTCCCCAACTTCGAGCACCGAAATGTCAAACGTGCCGCCACCAAAATCGAAGACAATAATTTTCTCATCTTTTTTCCCCGACGCTTTGGTCGGGGTCCCGACCCCTTCGGGGCGTCGGGATTGTCCAAATCCATAGGCAAGCGCCGCCGCAGTCGGCTCGTTGATGATGCGCTTAACATCGAGGCCGGCGATTTTGCCCGCATCGCGGGTCGCGGCGCGCTGTGCGTCGTTAAAGTATGCCGGCACTGTTATGACTGCCTCGGTAATTGGCTCGCCTAAGCGCTTTTCGGCATCGGCTTTGAGCTTGCCAAGTATCATTGCCGAAATTTCTTCCGGCCGATACCATGTCGAAGACATCTCTACCTCAATACCACCGTTTTGTGACTTACGCATCTCATAGGGCACTGCCGCTTTGTCTTTTTGCACCAGCGGCTCGTCAAAGTTATGTCCAATAAAGCGTTTAATCTGGTAGATAGTATTTTTGGGGTTTGTAACACCTTGCCGGCGCGCAATAAGCCCAACCAACTTTTCGCCGGTTTTGCTAGCCGCCACGACCGAGGGCATCGTGCGCGCACCTTCGGCATTTTCCAATATCTGTGCTTCACCGCCGCGCATTACCGCTATCGCGGAGTTGGTTGTGCCCAAGTCTATACCAAGTATTTTTGCCATAGTTCTTTTTATAGTTAGCTCGTTGTTTTTATATAATACTCGTAAACTCGCACCGCTGTTAAATTATTACTTGCGCGGGTCTAATAATTTTGTTGCCAATACTGTACCCCGAGCGCATGACCTCGACAACTTTTTCTCCGCTCTCTATTTGTCCGAGCGCCTCGTGTGTGTTGTGGTCGAACACTTCTCCCACCACTCCAAACTGCTCTATGCCGATTTTTTTGAGCGAGTCTATGAGTTGTTTATGGACTATCTGTAACTCGTCGGTTGGTTTATGTTTGAGCGCCATCTCAAAAGCATCCAGTGTTGGTAGCAAATTCTCTATGAAGTCTGCTTTTGTTTGTTCCTCCCTACCGCCATGTATCCCTGCCTCCTCGCGCTTGTAGTTGGCAAAGTCTGCCCGCGCCCTCTGCCAGCCCTCCAAGTACTCCTGCTTCTCCTCGACTGCCTTTTTGAGTTTCTCGCGGAGCTTTTTTATAGCCGCCGGACCTTCTCCTTCGTCTTCCCCTTCTATTTCATCCACAAATTCTTCTTCTCCATCTGACATAATTCCACCATTATACAAAAAAACACCCCGCAGTCAAATGTACTGCAGGATGTTTTTGTATTGACTAGCGTTTGCTCCCTTTGAATGCGCTCAGGGTCTCTGCATTAGCGCTTGCTCCACTGCTTGCGTTTGCGGGCTTTGCGGAGACCAAATTTGCGGCGCTCTTTGGCGCGCGGGTCGCGCTTGAGAAACCCTTCTTTTTTGAGTGTCGTGCGCAAGCTCGGGTCGTGCTCTATGAGTGCGCGAGAAATTGCATGCCGCACCGCAGTTGCCTGCCCGGCAATGCCGCCACCATGGACAATAACCGTAATCGCAAACTGCGTCGGCAAAGATACTTTCAAAAACGGCTCCAATGCCGTAACACGTAGCGGCTCGGTATCAAAATATTTTTCAACTTCTTTGTTGTTGATGGTAACAATCGTGCGAGCGCTCGGGGTCAGACGCGCGCGCGCGACAGCCGTCTTGCGGCGGCCAGTGGCGGCAATGTATCTATTTTCTTCTTTTGTTTTTGCAACTGCCATAGTTCAATAGGATTCACTACAAGTAATTATTTTTCGATAATCAGCATTTTGATGCGTTTTGCCTGTAGCCGGTTTTTGGGGAGCATCCCCAACACTGCTTTGCGGATTGCCTCGGTCTGCCCTTTACGCGCCACGAGCATAGCATAGTTCTCTATTTTTTGCCCGCCTGGGTAGCCCGAGTATCGGACATATTTTTTGTCTTTTGTTTTTGCACCCGAGAGGCGCACTTTCGAGGCATTGATAATAGTCACCCCTTCTTGCGCGACGGTGTTTTTGGCAAACACTGCGGTGTGCTTGCCAAGTAGCACGACAGCCGCCGCACTTGCAACGCGCCCGAGTGTTTTGTCTTTTGCATCAATGGTAATCATAATAGCAGGTTCTAGGTACTAGCTTCTAAACGAACTCAATGACTGCCATTTTTGCCGAGTCGCTCTTGCGGGGGCCCATTTTAGTGATGCGCAGGTAACCACCATTGCGTGTTTTATACCCCTCTGCGGTTTTAATCAGTTTGTTTGTCGTGCGCGTGTCGCCGAGCGCCGCAACAAGCAGACGGCGGTTTGCAACCCCGCCGCTGCGGGCAGGTGTCACCATCTTTGCGCGGGTAACCAGCTTCTCGACCAGCGGCCGCACTTCTTTTGCTTTTGCCTCGGTAGTTTGTATCCGCCCGCGCAAGACAAGCGAGCGCGCGAGCGACTTGAGCAAGGCGCGGCGCTGGTTTGCCACCCGGCCAAATTTTCTGTTGTGATTTCCGTGTCTCATAATTACTTCTTTTTATATTTGCTGAAATAATAAATTATTTCAGCAGTATCCCGAAGTTCGCCAGCGCGCGCTTGACCTCTTGTATCGCCTTGGGGCCAAGACCTTCTATTTCAAGTAAGTCGGCCTCCTTCTTGCGTGCCAAGCCGCCGACCGTGCGTATATTTGCCCTCTCGAGTGCCGAGATAGTCCGGCTCGAAAAGCCGAGATCCTCGATGCGCGTTTTGAGTGCCTCGGCCGAAGCTTCTGCGGCTGTGATGCCTGCTTCGACCGCAACCACACTCACAGGAGCTACATGTGCTGATGGCAACTCTTCCTCATGGAAGCCGACAATCGCTTTGAGCTGGGTGATCATCACTTCGATAGACTGTTCGAGTGCTGCGCGCGGCTCTATGGTGCCGTCGGTCTCTATCGTGATACGCAGGCGGTTAAAGTCGGTGCGGTCACCGACGCGCATATTTTCTACCTCGTAGTTGACGCGGCGGATAGGCGAGAAAATTGCATCAACAGAAATTTCGCCGATATCAACGCGCTCTTTTTTGAGTGCTTCGCGTGGCACATAGCCCAAGCCACGCTCAACACGGAACTCTGCATCAATCGATGCATCTTTATCTGTCAATTCGCACAAGTAGGAGTTGGGGTTGAGCAAGCGAACCTGACCGGGAAGTTTGAGGTCACTACCGCTTACTTTTTTGGGGCCTTTTATTTTGAGCGCTACCATTTGTGGCTCTTGCGTGAGCATCTCGAAGCGTAGTTTTTTGAGGTTGAGCAAAATCGTTACTACATCTTCGCGCACGCCGCTCATCGTTGAGAACTCGTGTTCGATACCGTCGATTTTGACCGAGGTCACGGCCGCACCCGGCAAGGACGAGAGGATAATGCGGCGCAGTGAGTTGCCGAGTGTATGCCCGTAGCCCGGGTAGAGACCATCTATTTCGTACGTTCCCGAGTACTCTTCTTCGCTCGCGATGCGCGGCTTGCTTGGCAATGTTATTGAATATTCCATCATACGATTTTATATTTTTTATTAATAACTATTAACGACTATAAAATTGAATGATGACCGCGGGGTTAAAGGGGAGCTCAAGTTCCGGCAATGTTGGGACAGCGGCGATGGTAATGGACATGCCTCCGTCAGCGATTTCCATCCATGCCGGTGTTTTTGTCTCGAGCACGGCTTCTGCGCGACCCAAAAACAGTGCACTCTGGCGACTCTCGGGGCGCACGGCAACTACGTCACCCACCTGGGCGCAGTAGGAAGGGATAGTCATACGGCGCCCACCCACCGTGATATGCCCGTGCGAGACAAGTTGGCGCGCCGCACGGCGCGTTTTGGTGAGGCCCGCGCGCCACACCACATTGTCCAAACGCGACTCGAGGCGCGAGACAAGGCCTTCCGCACTAGTCTTTTTTCCCTGCCTGCCGGCAGGCAGGTCCATTGCTTCGTGGACATAGCGCGCAAACTGGCTTTCGGAAAGACCGTAGGTAAAACGCGCTTTTTGCTTTTCGAGCAGTTGCACGCCATAGTCGCCGCTCCCGCCTCGCTTGGGGCGGCTGCGTCGAGGCGCCCGCGCCTCGACTAGTTGAAACTTTTGCGTCTGGCATTTTTCGAATACCGAGGCGCCCAAGCGTTTACAGATTTTGTATTTTGGTCCTACTAACATACTGTTTTATAATCTAGCGAAGCGAGTGAAATAAGCTTGCTTAATTTCCGAGCGAGTGACGATTATATAAAATTTATTCATATAAATTTTCTATACTCTCCGAGGTTTCGGAGGGCGTGGTCCATTATGCGGCACTGGCGTGGCATCTTTGATACCGTTAATTACAATGCCCTTGAGCGTAAATGCCCGTATTGAGGACTCGCGCCCGGCGCCAACGCCGGAGACGACAACCGACACTTCTTTGACACCCATTTGTCCTGCACGGTCTGCCAGCAGTTCGCCCACTTTTGCGGCCGCAAACGGCGTACCTTTTTTTGCCCCCGAAAAACCAAGCGAGCCCGACGATGACCATGCAACTACGTTACCCTTCCCGTCGGTGAGAGACACTTTGGTGTTGTTGTAGGTCGCCTCGACATAGAGCCTCCCGCTCTCCAGTTTGCGACGGCTGGTGCGCGAAGAGCCACGGCCTCCCGCCCCTTCTTCCCCGCTCTTTTTTGCTATTCGTTTCTTACCCATAGGTATACAAAGCTTCTAGGTGCTAGCTTCTAGCAGAATAAAAACACCCACAAACGGCGTTTGGGAACACTATAGCTTTTTTCTTGTTTTTTGTCTAATTTCATACCTTTTGGGAGTTTGACATATTTTTTCTAGAAGCTAGCCCCTAGCCACTAGGAGCTAGTGTTAGGTTTTCTCGGTCTTGCGACGGCCTGAACCCATCGTTTTGCGGACATTGCCGCGCAGGGTGCGAGAGTTAGTTTTAGTGCGTTGACCGCGCGTTGGCAGGCGTTTGGAGTGTCGCGTGCCACGGTATGCGCCGATGTCCTTGAGCCGTTTGATGTTGCCGGCGACTTCGCGCTTTAAATCTCCTTCGAGTTTTAAGTGCTCAACAACGCGGCGGATTTCGTTTTCTTCCTCCGGGGTCAACGTCTCCGCCATTTTTGTTGGGTCAATTTTTGTTTGCGTACAAATAGAGCGCGCTCGCGAAGGACCGATACCGTAAAGCGCCGTGAGCGCAAAGGCAAGACGTTTATTGGGGATAGTGATACCGGAGATTCTCATATGCTTTTTATATTTGCCTCGTAAACTCAGCTATCCTTGTCGTTGTTTATGGCGTGGGTTTTTGCAAACAACATACATCCGCCTTTTTCGGCGAACCATTTTGCAGTTAACGCAACGCGCTTTAATTGATGCTTTGACTTTCATTTACAATCGTCTTGTTATCCGCCCTTTGCCGCCGTACGGGTCAAGTTTGACCAGCACTTTGTCGCCTACCAAGACCTTGATACGATGCAGGCGCATCTTGCCGGCAAGGTACGTCAGGATGACCTCTCCACCCTCGAGAGATACGCGAAACAGGGTATTGGGCAGGGCCTCCTCTACTGTGCCCGGCACATCTTGTGGTTGGTTCTCCATCAGTTGGCGACAAAAACTATCATAGCAGAGTAGTGTTTTCTGGTCAATTCGCAGTCATAGATAAATTATTGTTGCGTGGCCGTGACGGTTAGTTTACTCGGGTCGGTTGGGAGGGACGACTGCCAAAACGGGCGGACGGTGAGCGTGGCACGGTCGACACCCGGTTGGAACGTTTTTATGATAGCTTCAAATTCTACTTTTTTCTTACCAAGCAGAGCTTGTTTTATCGCATCGGCATCAAACTGCCATACTAAGGTCGGCGTGCCAGCGAGTGCAAGCGTGAGCGCTCCGGTTGGTTTTGTGCCACTTGGCACCGAAATAGTAATTTTTGACGGGTCGACAAACACAACTACCTCGCCACGGTAGCCGCTCACCACTTGTGCGGCGATTGCCGCCGCAAGGTCGCTCTCGCGCACAATCGCGCCCTGACCGTTTGCACTTTGCGAAAGTATAACAGTAGTGCCAGTCCCTTGTGTTTGTGCGATGGTAGCGTATGTAGTGACGAGAGAATTAGCAACCGGCAAAAAACCGGTTGGGACATCTGCAGTCGAGGCGGACGCAACCGCGGCACTCAACTGGCTTTGCAATGACTGTTGCGCTTTTACCATATCAGCCGGAGCAACTGCCGCCTGCTCACCCACAAAACCGCCGCTTACTGCGCCTTGTGATTGGGCGTAGAATTTGCTGTACTGCGGGTCGCCTTTAAAACCGGGGAGGGTAAAATGTGTTGCTTGCGCGAGGTTATAGTCCGCTCCTGCGACACTAGCGTATACGGTGGCTGTGGTGGAACCGGGTGTGAGCGTACCGTCTTGCTTTTTGGTTGCACCGGGGACCGTGACTAACTCGCGGATGCGGTAGATTTTGCCATCGGGGGCCTCAAAACGCGTGGTTGCTACTAATTTTTGGCTCGCGGTGCTGTAGCCATTAAAAATCGTAATAACACCGGTTGCCGTTTTTGACACGTGCTGTGTGCCCGAGGCCGCAACCGTGGTGCTCGCCGACCGCGTGATGCTCATAGTTTGGTATGGCAATACACCAGAAGGTGCGTCTGGCTCTGCTAGTATGCTCGCCGGAGGCGTCACGATTTGTGTTTTTGGATACAGCGTTATACTCGCACCCGCAAAAATGGTCGCCAAAAGAATACTCGCGGTCGCGCACACAAGTGCCACCCCAAGCACAAACCACAGTACGCGACGGGAGCGCCGTGGTCTTATTGGGCCTGCCTGTCCGGTAGGCAGGCGGGGCAGAGGTGTGTCGAGAAACTCTTTTTCCTCCAGCTCCTCTTGCCGACGCTGTATTTGGCGTTGGGGTTTGTTTGACACCGGGATATTTCGGATAGAGCGCCCGTCGCGTGGAGCTGGAGGAATCATGTCTTGCATATATATTTAGTATACAGTATTAAATTTTTTGTTGGCAAACAACGCCTCCAGCATAAGCAGGAGGTCGGGCAGTGCGGCGTGCGCGGCAAGGTACGGCGCCAGGTGGCGCGTGTGGAGTGCTTGGACAGCAGTACCGTGTGGAAAAATTTCTGCTAACGACTGTGCCTGCGACAGGGCGCGGGCAAACCACTCTCCTAGGGGCTCCGGCGCAATAACCAGTATCCCATGTACAAAATGCTCACCGAGCATCTCGTCGACAGCCCCGCCAAACTCTTTTTCTAAATGTGTCGCAGTGGCTTCAAGCGGCTCGGCAAAGGCGTTATGTCCGCGTAGGCGGAGTGCTGAGCGCGCTTCTTGTGCACTAATCCCTGCATGATGTTGCAGGGTACGTAACACGGTGTGTTGCCCAATCGGTAGCGTTGCGTGCCCGGCAAGGTGCCCACCATCTACCAATAAAAGCTCTGCTAGTTCGCCGCCCACGGTGCAAAGCAAAAACTCGTTTTGGTTTTGGAATAGTGTATTGCTGGCATGCATTGCCGCAGTGCCAAACGCATGGAAAGAGACAGGGACATCCCCGAATACATCTTTGATAGCATCGCGTATTGCCGAGGCGACAGCGGGCTCGTGCTCCCACCCAAGACCTTGATTGTTTGTCGTAAGCGATGTCCACGGTGGCGAGCAGAACACCAATGCAGAAGATACAATGCCCATCTGCGCAACCGACTCATGCCCGCGCAGGCGCGCGGCAACCAAACTTGCGTGTGTAATCATCTCACGCGCTGTTTTTTCTATCTCGCCCACCAACGTGGCGCTCGAAAGGGTGTTAAAAATCGGCAGTGCAACGCGAGATTCGGCAAACAATTTTGGCGCTTCACCGGGAATTATTCGAGCAAGCGCGCAGCCAACACTGCCGCTCTCGACATCAACAATCAACACGGTTTTCTCCATACCAAAAGTATATCACCGCTTTTACTCCAACACTGCTTTTATCCGGCGGATACCTTGGGCGACCGCTTCTTCTTTTTTGATTTTAAATTTCAATTCTCCAGTTGCCAGCTCTCCAGTACTTCCAGTGTGCGGCCCGCCGCAAAACTCGATGGAAAAAGGTCTCGAGTCCTGCCTGCCGGTAGGCAGGGGTCCAACCGAGTAGACCGACACGCGGTCGGGATATTTGGCGCCAAACTCGTGTTCGGCTCCGAGTTTCTCGGCTTCGTCCTTTGACATCTCGGTGCGTACAACTGGGATATCCTCTTTTATTTTTTCGTTTACAATCTTTTCGACTTTGGAAATCTGTCCGTTGGTCATTTTTGCGCCGTAGGAAAAGTCGATGCGCAAACGCTCTTGCGTGATGTTGCTCCCGCGTTGTTTTACATCCGGACCGAGCACTATTTGTAGTGCCTTCAACAACAAGTGGTGCGCTGTGTGCAAACGCACGGTCTTCTCTGCTGTGTCTGCCAAACCGCCCTTAAACTTTTGTTCCGACCCGGCGCGGCTCAGCTGTTGATGCTCCTTTAACAATTCTTTAAACCCTTCGATGTCGATTTGTTTAATCCCTTTTTCCCCCGCTTCTTCCAAAATTAGTTCGAGCGGGAAGCCGTAGGTCGTCACGAGTTGGAACGCGTCGTGCGCCGAGAGCATGCCTTGCCCTGCAAACCTCTCGAACTCTTTGATGCCGCGCGCGAGCGTTTTGCGAAACTGTGCTTCTTCTGTGAGAATTATTTTCTGAATATCCGCCGCTTGTGCAAGCACTTCTGGATACGAGTGTACATACATCCGGGCCGTCGCCTCAACCACAGTAGCTAAACCGCTCTGTGTAATGCCGAGTTTGTCAGCGTAGCGCACCGCGCGGCGCAATAGCCGCCGTACAAAATATCCTTGGTCGGTGTTTGAGGGCTTAACGCCATCGGCGACAAGAAACACCGCGGCTTTAACATGGTCTGCAATAATTCGAAAGGTTCGTATATTTTCAGCGTATGTTTTACCGGTTATTTTTTCTAACTGTTCGATGATTGATGTATGTGCAACTTTAAAAATATCTGGTTCGTTTTCAGAAACTGCGGCAATGCGCTCCAACCCACCGCCGAAGTCGACGTTTTGTCGGGGTAGTTTGCTAAAACTATCCCGCCCTGAGCCTGTCGAAGGGTTCTTGACATACTGCATAAACACCGAGTTGCCGATTTCGAGGAACCGGCCGCAGTCGCAGTTGGGGTTGCACACTTCATTCTTAAATTCAGAACTTTCGTGTAACTTCAGCTCTTGACCAAAATCGTAAAACACTTCCGAGTCTGGGCCGCCCGGCTCGCCTACAGGCATCGCCTCCGGTATGCCCGAGCGTGACCACCAATTCTTTTTCGAGCCGTAAAAACGAATATGATGCTCGGGTATGCCGAGCTTTTTCCAAATCTCTGCCGACTCGGTATCTTTTGGCAAGTGCAAAGTTTCGTCGCCCTCAAAACACGTTACCCACAGGCGCTCTTTCGGAATCTGTATCTCTTCTGTAAGAAACGTAAAAAAATAAGTCAGTTGCTCTTGTTTAAAATAATCACCCAAGGACCAGTTGCCGAGCATCTCGAAAAACGTGGTGTGGCGGTTGTCGCCCACCTCCTCGATGTCCATCGAGCGGAAGCATTTTTGCGAGTCAACCAAGCGCTTGCCCCCGGGGTGGTCACGCCCCAACAAATACGGCAGGAGCGGTTGCATCCCCGAGCCGGTAAACAAAGTGGTAGGGTCATTCTGCGGCACTAAAGATGCCGAAGGAATCACGATGTGTCCCCTCTCGGCAAAAAATGCTAAATACTTTGACCGCACCTCATCAAGCGTCATTACCTATGAGCGTATCGTTTTTTCGACAAAAAGAAAAGGGAGTATACGCTAAAAAAGAAAAAGAGCCCCACACCAACATATGGTGGGGGCTCGAGGTTAATGGGAAGAACGTTTCAGAAGGAGACGTATCTCTTCAATGCATCGCCATGCCTGGCCGACTTGCCGCCAAGCGAGACGCAGAATCCTCTGCGCCTGCTCGGTTGAGTCGACCGGTCGCTTACGCCGCCGCTTCATCGTCCTCCTCGAACAATGCCACGGTCTCTGGATTGCGAGGCGTGAGGCGCTTGGTCGTCTTGCCGCGGTTGATGTGCCGTTGCAAGTAGGTGTAGAGCGCCTCCCGTGCGAGACCCGATGAACCTGAAAGACGCATAATCTCCGGGTCGTGAATCGGGAACTGCGCGATCTTCCGCTTAAGCGACGCCTCGATGGTGAGACGCTTCTCGTCCGGCTGCTGCCAGAAGTCGGTGTGATCCGACATGAGGCGAGCAAACGCGTAGAGAAACGTGCCGCGCATGTAGATCGCCCCTTCGCGATACTGGACGCGCTTGATGCCCCAACACTCGTCGACGAGCCCGAAGAAAACGCGCATGTTCTCGCGTAGCGCCTGGATGCCGAAGACTTCCACCGCCTTGTCGAGTGCCGGGACAAGTTCGGCGATTGATGCCCGTCTCGCTGCGACCTTGTGCGAGTGCAAGAGGCCGGCGGCCTTCGCGAACGTCAACGCGGAGATGAGTTCGCCCTTCATCATGCGCTGCGACCAGGACACGCGGTTGTACAGCGGGAAGGCCTTCTCGTTGAGCGTGAGGCCGTAGAGCATTAGGACCGCCGAGCTGTTCTCGCGCATGTTGCGCAGGATGATGTTCGGCGAGACTTTGAGCCGCTGTGTGTTGAGTTTGTGAAAGCGGCGACGCTCCCATTCCCTCGTTGTCGAGAAGTGTACCGTGGCGCCGATGCGCACCATGGCCGTCGGGTTCGTCGCGATGAAATGAATGGCGGTCGATATGCGCTGAAGCCCGTCCACAATGTAGACCGGGTCGTGCAACGTGATCGAGCCGTCTTTCTCGGTCTTGAACGACTGGCCGCGCATGCCGAGCTCGATGTCGGGAAGCGATTCGCCTTTCTGCAGGGCTTCGAGGATGCTCCATTGCGCCGTGAGCGGTTGCGCTTCGCGCTGATAGTCGTCCTTCAACAGGTGATGGAGCGACTGCGGTGAGATGACTCCACGCAGGATGATGTCCTGCGTGCTGTCTTTGGCCTCGTCGAGACCAGCGTGAAGCATGACAACGGGAGTTGTTGTCTTCGTGTTCATTTCAACACCTCGGTTGGGTTGCTGTGAAGAACTGCCCGAATCTTTGACGACTTACGTGATGCGCCGAGACCCGAGAACTTCCGCACATGCGGAAATCAATGAGAAGTATATATATATATGGAATTTTGTCAAGGGCTCGAGGAAGATTGCGTTTTTCGCTTTCTTCAGAGTTTGCGGTATTATCTGCTTTATATGCAAAATTTTCGTAGGAAAGCCATCAAAAGAGACCCGAAATACTGGGGATTTGACGTGGGGAATCTTGATAGGAAGGTGCGGCCACAGGATGACTTTTATAACTATGCAAACGGTGGCTGGATTCGCAAAAACAAAATTCCTCCGGCTGAAGCGCGTTGGGGTACTTTTACTATGTTGCGCTACACCACCGAGCAACAACTCAAGAATATTGTTGAGGATTTACTGCAATCCCGACGCCCCTCGGGGTCGGGACCCCGACCGAAGCGTCGGGGAAAACATTTTAAAAAAGGAACGCCCGAGCAACTTATTGCAGATATGTATCGCTCTGCGATGGACACAGCGCGGCGCGACAAGCTAGGTCACCACCCGCTTTTAGCGTGGCGCAAAGACATCCAAAACATCACGTCAAAAAAAGAAATAGTTGGGCATGCTGCGCGTATGCACCGCCTCGGCGGTTTGGCTTTTTGGGAGTTGGAGCTCGACCAAGATGCAAAAAACAGCAACCGCTACCTGCTCCACTTGGTGCAAGATGGTTTAGGCATGCCCGACCGCGAGTATTACTTGAGCCACGCCACCGAGCAAAAGCGTGTGCGTGAGGCGTACAAGGCGCATATTAAAAAATTGCTCCGCCTTTTTGGGTTTGCACCAGCCGCAGCCGAACAGGCAATGCGCACAGTGATGAAGATCGAAACACACCTCGCAAAAATCTCGATGCCGAAAGAGGAGACCCGCGATGTCGAAAAAACATACAACAAAAAGTCACTCACAACGTTAATGCGCGAGCTGCCTCAAATCGATTGGCGGGAGTATTTTGCACTGCTCGACGCGGGAGCAGAACGCCTGCCTGCGCAGGCAGGCGAGGTCGTGGTTGCACAGCCAAAATTTTTCCGCGGGCTGGGGCGTTTGTTCGACAACATCCCGCTCCAAGATTGGAAAATCTATCTCGAGTGGCACTGTATCAACTCGTTTGCACCGCTCCTTTCGCAAAAGTTCGCGCGCGCGAGTTTTAATTTTT
This sequence comes from bacterium, assembly GCA_030647845.1. Classification (GTDB taxonomy): domain Bacteria; phylum Patescibacteriota; class Minisyncoccia; order Phycocordibacterales; family SBAW01; genus GWA1-54-10. Next base: position 19,733 of record JAUSIO010000004.1, on the reverse strand, counting down.
ATGGCACCGTGTTAACGGGAAGCAAAAAAATGCGTCCGCTCTGGCGGCGCGCGCTTGGCTCGGTAAACACCAATGTTGGCGACGCACTCGGCAAGCGGTATGTCCAAAAACATTTTAGCAAGGGCGCAAAAAAACAAATGGAAGCGCTCGTCCGCAACCTGTTTGTGGCATACGAGGTGCGCATCAAAAAACTCGATTGGATGAGCGCCGCGACCAAACAAAAAGCACTACACAAGTTGCACGCGATGAACCGCAAGATAGGCTACCCTGCACAGTGGGAAACGTACCGCGGGCTAACAATCCGCCCCGACGACTACTTTGGCAATGTGCTCCGGAGCCGCGAGTTTGAGCACTGCCGCGGTATGCGCCGCCTCCAAAAATCAGTCAACCGACACGAATGGTTTATGACGCCACAAACCGTTAACGCATACTGCCATTTTAACTTAAACGAGATTGTCTTCCCTGCCGCAATTTTGCAGCCCCCGTTTTTTGACTCGCGCGCGGACGATGCGGTTAACTACGGCGCTATTGGCGCGGTTATCGGACACGAAATCACCCACGGTTTCGACGATCAAGGGTCAAAGTTTGATGCGCACGGCAATATGCACAGTTGGTGGACCAAAAAAGATAGTGCTTACTTTGTCAAAAAAGGGCACTTACTCACCAGACAGTTTAACCAGTACGAAGTTGTGCCCGGTGTGCGCGCCAACGGCAAACTAACGCTGGGAGAAAACAGCGCCGACCTCGGCGGCGCCGCGATTGCCTACGACGCGCTACAAAGGCGTCTTGTAAAAACTGGCAGGAAAGTAGTTGCAGGATTTACCCCCGAGCAGCGCTTCTTCCTCGGGTTTGCCCAAGGAGAGCGCGAGCTGGCTCGAGTGGAGTTTACAAAAACGCAGGCGTTTACCGACCCGCATGCCGCGGCACCCCTGCGTGTCAACGGCCCAGCATCCAACCTCCCCGCATTTTACGAGGCATTCAATGTAAAAAAAGGAGACAAACTATTTCGAACAGAAAAAAACCGTGCCAGGATTTGGTAATCAAATTTAGGACACGCCGTGTCGTAAATGGTCTATAACCAATCTATCTGCTTTTCGTTATGCTGTTTTAAATATGCATTTGTCTTGCTAAACGGCTTCGAACCAAAAAAACCATGGTATGCCGAAAAAGGTGACGGGTGCGCCGACTCCAACACCAAATGTTTGGTGCGGTCGATGTGCGCCCCTTTTTGTTTGGCATAGTTGCCCCATAGTATAAAAACCAAATGCTCGCGCTTGTCCGAAAGTGCCAGGACAACCGCATCGGTAAACTCTTCCCAACCTTTACGTTGGTGCGAACCGGGGGTAGCGGCCCGCACGGTGAGTGTTGCGTTTAGCAGTAGCACGCCTTGTTTCGACCAGTGTTCGAGGTCACCCTTCTTCGCCCGCGCTTCTATGAGCAAGCCGCAATCTGCCGAAAGCTCCTTGAATATATTCTGCAAAGAGGGCGGCAGGGGCACACGCTCGCCAACCGCAAAGCATAGCCCGTTTGCCTGCCCCCTGCCGTGGTAGGGGTCTTGCCCTAAAATAACTACCTTTACTTTCTCAAACGGACACAAATTAAACGCACGGAAAATGTCCTTGGGTGGCGGGTAGACAACCGCGTGCGTGTACTCGCTTTTTACAAACTCGGCAAGTTTTGCAAAGTAGTCCTTCCCAAACTCCTCTTGCAACACCCCTTTCCACGATTGGTCAATCTTTACCTCCATGGTGGATAGTATACAAAAGAAAAAGCCGCCGAGTAGATACTCGACGGAGAATAAAAAGACGACCTTAGGACCATATTGATGTAACGGTGGAGATAAAACCACGCCGAGCCGGCTGTTCGGGTCCCTCTTCGGTTGAAGACTCGGTTGACCGTTCAATAACAACGGCCTGCCAGTCCTTGCACATCTGTAAATCGTTCTCCCAGTAATTAAACTGGTCGCGCACCGAAGCCATAAAGACCCGACGCAAGATGTTATGCTTGATCCTAAGCATTATCGCCTGCCGTCGCAGAGCATCTTCTTCTTCCTTGTCGATGCTGTGTTCGGCGTTGACGGCCGCCTGGTCGCTTGCAAGTGCCGTTTGCGCCGCAAGAGCGTAAACCCGACGAAGCGGTTCGTCTACCGTTCCGAGAATCCTTCCACCCTCCGGAACGGGAATTTTGGGGGCAACCATGAATCTCGGGTTAACCTGATCCATTTCTTTCTGAAGTTGTTCGAACAAAGGCAACATCGTTGCTTCCTCCTCTGCTTCCACTGCTGATGCTAGCTCAACCGAACCCGCTTGTCCAGCCGATTAGAGAAATCCTTCCTCGCGGAGGAGTTCCAGTTTTCTTTCTTTTCCTCCCCTATTATATTGACCGATTTTTCCATCACTGCGGACGACGCGATGGCATGGAATTTTTGGACTGTAGTTGCGCTTCATCAAACTGCCGACCGCGCGTGCGGCGCCCGGGCTTCCAGCGCGCGCGGCAACCTGTTTGTAGGTCATCACCTTGCCACGTGGTATACGCGCAACTATTGTGTAAACCCGTTTAGAAAAGAGCCTAGAATAGAGCTTGGGTTTTACCTTTTTCATACGTGTTAGTTACAGAACCGACCGATTCACGATACCGGCAATAGTCACAGTCGTCTCCTGCTAAAGGCAGAGCGTCGCCATCCAGACATTTCTTCAACGCTACCAATGTGTCGTCTACCCAATCGGTCGAGCCCGTATACGGCACCAGCGTCAACTCAAAATCAAGCCGCCCATCGAATGCCTCGCGGTCGCGAGTCGCATTTGCATAAAACCAGTAGCCAGTGTCGGAAACTTTGAAACCATTTTGACGGAGAAGCCATTGGTAAATCTCGAGTTGGCGTTTATAACCCTTGTGCCACTCTTCGTCCAAGCTCTCTATGCGCCCGTCTTTGCTGGTGGCTTTATAATCAATGACGATGAGCTCGCCCGCCTTGTTGACCCAAATGTCATCTACACCCCCGCGCACGACAAGCCCGGTTGCTTTGTGTACACACTTGACGCCATTGCGTAAAGCATCCCGCCACTCATCCATTTTGGCATGGGCAAGCGGTATGGCGTCCAGACCATATGCTTTGGCAAGAGGATGTTGGGTTCCTTGAGCACGATGGGCGTCAAGTTCTTTTTTTAGCAGAGCGTCAACGGCAGAGTTTAAGTTAAAGGGGAACCCAGGTGGTCGCGCGACCCCGAGCTTGTTGTCCAGATAAAAACAGCGCGCGCAATCCAAAAAAAGGTCTATTTTTGAGCGCGACAGCGTCCATTTTGACCCGCCATAATTGTAGTCTGGCTTGCGATGTGGTTTGTAGTATTGGCTCATGTACAACGCTTTTTGCGTTGTGCCTATTGTACTCTATTGGTCTCTGTTTCCCCAACGCACCCTGATAAGACGCTCGCCACGGGAGAATACAGCAAAGACAAGGATGCTTAGTATGCTCGTTACTGCCGCAAGGAGATACAGCCCAAACCCGCAGGCCATACCAACACCAGCCACCACCCACACACCTGACGCGGTGGTGAGTTCCATCTGACTGTTTCCCCGCATGATTGCCAAACCGCTACCGATAAATCCAATGCCTATAACCACCGAGGAAGCAATTTGCAGGGGGTTGATACCAACAAAGACAGACAACTGGTAGCTCGCCAAGGTACCCACCACAACAAAGAGGCATGAGCCAAGCGACACCAGCGCGTAGGTGCGCATACCGGCATGTTTGCCTGCGATAGAGCGCTCGAGACCTACCAAGGCGCCGAGCAACACGGCGGCAGCTAAGCGCCATGCAAACAGTATCTCGATTTGGTCAAACATAGATAGTTAACGTGTTTTGAACGACACCCACACCGGGTTGCCCTGTGCATCGCGAACAGCAGGGTCATTTTGCAGGGAGAAGATGTGGTCGCCATCGTCCTGTGCCTCACCAGCGATATAGGTCTGACCTGGGAGCGTGCCGCGCAGTAGGTCGACAACACCGCTTGTTTTGTCTGCAGAAAAGAGCGACGCCCCAAGTGCGTTGCCCGGCTGGCCATTATGATTTTCGTAGATAACCACCCAGGTCAGCACCGACACCGTGATGTTTGAGACCGCAACTTGCAGGCCAGCGTCTTGCGGAGACACAATGACAAGCGAGCTGGTCGTAGTTGTGGTTACTGGTGTGGCAACCGGTTTTATTGAGGTAGACGGTGTCGTAGTTTCTTGTGTGGCCGCAGTATCCGATGTGCTTGTCGCTGTCGAGTCGGAAGCAGGCACACTATCTTCGCGCGTTCCTTTAAACACCCATACCGCAAGTGCAACAAGCACCACGACAGCAATAACAATGCCGATTGTTTTTTTGCTACTGCCTTTTTGTATCGGCTGTACTGGCTTTTGTTGTTGCTGCACTGGCGGCTTGTTGTTTGCATTGGCGTTCTGCGACCCTCCATCATGTCGGACAGACCCGCTCGACACTGGAGCAGGTTGTGACCAAGATAGACCCGACCTTTGTTGCTGCCCACTCTGGTTATTCTGCCCACCCTGATTTCTGTTGTTCTCTTCCATAGTATGGTTTCTGTCTATGAGTAATTAAAAAGGCACACGTATATCATATATCTTTTCCGGGGACGCACAATGCGCCCACTTCCTCCAAGACCGCATCGGCTCGGCGGCCAGCTATCCCAGCGCGCACAAGAGCACTGCTGTCGCCCGAAAGCGCGCTACAAAGGACCTTTTTCTCGCTCAATAGAGCCGTTTTTTCGCGCTTTGACAGTGTAGTGAGGGCGGTTATTGGGTAGAGCTTTGCGGCGTCGATACGGTCGTGCAGGTTCCCTTCCTGTGGATATTCCCAGCCAAGTAGCCAGAGCCCTTGACAGGTCGCGTACTGTATCGCTACAGAAGTGAATTTGGTGTTAGTCACTACCAAACCTTCGGTGGTAGAGCGCGCCGCGTCCGCCGAAGCTTCAGCGGCGGCGGAGATGTCGTCGATACGCGCTTTGACATAGAGTACTGTTTTTAAATCGGTCTTAAACCCAGCGGTATTGTGGAACTTTGCTTCAACATAGGTCACCATTTTTTCTTTAGTCATCACGACATCTACTTCGTGCTCGACACACGCGCCTTGTACCAGTTGGTCGATTTCGGCTGTGTATCCTTCGGCGCGAAACAACTCCGCCAAGTACGCTTCGAACGGGAAACCCGATGGTCCAAACTGGAGTATCGCCCGCTTAAGTGAGTATCGCGCTGCCACCCCGCGCCGGTGTTCGCGCAGATGAGCAAACGCACGCCGATACAACTCGTTTGTGGTGATACCGCTGTATAACTCTTTAGTAATTTCCTCGACGATGTCTACCGCCACCTCAGCGCTTGCTCCTGCGCGCTTGAGCGAGCGCTCTAACTTTGCTTGGTCAAACGCTTCGGTCGTGCCATCGGCTTTTGTGACAAGTATGGACATATTACGTGCCCTCCACAACCGAAGAAGGAATTTTTACATTATTTACCGTGAGACCGTCAAACACAACAGGCGCGTTGTCCATACCTCTAAACGATACAGAAAACGCTGTTGCGACGACGCTGCTTGTAGATATACATCCGCCGCTTGAGTGGAGTACCATGAGGAAAACTTTAAGATGTCTTGGGTTGCCAGTGGTTGCCTCGACACTGGTCGAGAGCATATCGCAGTCAGCCGGTAGGTTTAAAGACCCTTTGTATGTGTGCGTACCATTTGCAACACGGTGATGAATTATCACCGGAGTTACGGGAGTGTATCTGCTATCGACGACAGGTGGAGTGTCGGGGTTATATGCCGCCGTGGAAAAGCTCGAGGTCACAGAAGCAAAAGACGAAATACTCCACCACCCCACAAGCAACACAAGCAGGATACCTATCAGCACAAACGCCCCACGCTCTTTTGTCAGCTTTTTCGCCACACATAAAGTATACGCCCATCTTCTACTTAAGTACTGTCTTATCAACACTTCGGCAGACCTCAGTATCTGCTACACTTCAACAAAGTTCAGTGTCTTCGACAATACCGCCGCCGAGACACACCTCTCCCTTATATACCACTAGTGACTGCCCAAGCGGGACATAGTGTGGCTCGAGAAGAGTAGCTATATTTTTTTCTACCTCAACAACCGCGGGAATAAGTTTTTGTCGATACCGAAAACGCGCACTGCACGGGCCGGAGCTTACGGGGCCAATCCAGTTATGTTCGCGTAAAGCAACTTGTGTTGTTGTAGCACCCGTTGGGTAGCGCTGTGTCGAGGTGGTGATAGTATTTTTTTCTATATCTTTTCCAATAACAAAGTGCGGCACGGTGTGGGTATCCTGTGAAAATATTGTAAACCCGTGGCGTTGGCCGAGCGTGTAGAGCACCGCGCCCTCGTGCGTGCCAACCACTTTTCCGTTCTCGGCAAGCACATCGCCAAGCTGTGGCGAAAGCTCTTTGTTAAGCATTTGTTCGATAGATATATCTCCTAAAAAGCATAATCCTTGGCTGTCTTTGCGCGCCGAATTTGGTAGGCCAAATTTTTTTGCAAGTTCGCGCACCCGTGCCTTTTGCATCCCGCCCACGGGAAACAATGTATGTCGCAGAACCGCTTCTGGCACCATCCACAAAAAATAACTTTGGTCTTTCTCGGCATCGGCTCCTGCTAACAACGAAGTGAAAGAAGGTTGAGGAAATGTTCGGAGGCGCGACGGCGCCGGAGATAAGAAATTTTTAGCAGGAAATTTCTGCGTTTCCGAAATCTTGCTTTCACGAAGTTGTGCATAATGCCCGGTCGCTATGTAGTCGGCACCGCGCGCGCGGGCAAAGTCAAAAAAGGCGCCAAATTTAATTTGTCGGTTGCATAACGCATCGGGGTTGGGCGTGCGGCCACGGGCAAATGCTTGTATCGATGTTGTAAATACTTCCTCGGCGTACTCCTTCGACAAATCGAGTTCCAAAAACGGGATATCCAAATGCGCGGCGACGCGCATCGCCTCTATTTTGTCCGCCCCAGCCGAGCACGGGTACCCGGGTAGCGCGATGCGGATAAACACGCCCGTCACGTCATAGCCCTCTTTCTGTAACAACGCAGCCGACACCGCCGAGTCTACCCCACCCGACAACCCAACAAATACTTTTTTCTTTTTGGTTGACACAAATACTACTTTATGATAAATATTCAACAGTTGCAACTGAGGAAGTATCCGCGATGGACCATGTCCTTGTAGCACTTCTATCGGGTAGCGTGGGAGCAGTAACGGCACTATATTTCCCGTATCGTTATCGGTGGATTGTTGTCACTTGCTTGGTCGGTATTTTTCTTTTTGCCATGCGACAAGAAATACTGGTCAAGCTAACGGCCGCTCTACAATAACGCTGAGCGGCTTTTTATTTACTAACTTCTACACCCGTAAATGTTTCTAAATTTTTGATGCGGATTGCGTGGGAGTTGAACTGCGACTGGTAGTGCACTTCGAGCCGTTTGTCGATAGAAGCGAAGCCACGATCCATTTTTTCTTCTAGTTTCCCAATCTCTTCCAGATTTTCTTTCCGGGATTCTTCAAACCCTCGCGCGGTCATCCTGGCGAGCGAATCTATAGCCTCGGAGGTTTCCTTACGAGATTTTGTAAAACCACGCGCAGTAGTCGCTGTAAGCGACTCTAGCGCTACACCCATCGAATCTATTTTCGCTCCTAACGACTCCAGTGTTACTTTTTCTGCCATGCGTCCAAGTATACTATATATATCACAGCAACCAGTACTATCCACAACTTACGGCAGATAGCGGCGTTGGTTTGCAAGTTGGCAAGAGTAGGTTACGCAGTAGTGGAAGTTGCCATGCAAGTCGGAAAGGTAGAACACGTACTTTGTTTTGACTGGTGTCATCGCCGCCATGATAGAGTCTAGCCCGGGGTTGGCTATTGGCCCCGGTGGCAAACCTTTGTTGGTGTACGTGTTGTACGGCGAAGGAGTTTTGAGTTGCTCCCGCGTAAGCTGGAGCGAGTTAACGCCGATGATATACGGGAAAACTGCGTCTACCTGCAGAGGCATACCAATTGCGATGCGATGCCAAAGTATGCCAGCGATAATTTGTCGGTCTTTTGTATATGGTGCTTCTTTTTCCAAGAGCGACGCCATAGTGACAACGTCGGCGAGTGGTGTATCAAATTTTGCAAGTGCATCCTTGACCTGCGGAGTGACGGTCTTATTTTTAAAATTCTCCAAAAGCGCATACACAACCTCGTGCGGGTCTGCCCCAGGCAAGAAAAAGTAGGTGTCCGGGAACAGGTATCCTTCTTTTTGCTGTGCGGTTTTTAGAAACGTTTCCGAGTCGAAATCGGCGATTTTTTGTGTAAGCAGAGCCCCTATCTCGCGCGCGTTTGCCCCTTCGGGGATAGTTACGCGCACGGGCGTCAACTCGTAGTCCCCACTCGAGAGCCGGCGTGCTACAGTAAACACATTTTCTTCTCCAGGAAAAAAGTACTCCCCTGCTACCACCGCATGCTCACCGCCGTAGAGTTTTGCCGCCGCCACAAATATGAGCGCCGAACGTACAATATGGTGGTTCTGGAGTTCCTTGGCTATATCGAGAGTGCTCTTACCTTTTTCGATTTTAAGAAGCGCTCCAACCGGAAAGTCCAGAGGCGGAGCCACTGTAATAAAATAAACCAAAAAAATAAGTACCCCACTCAAAAATGCGGTCGGGAGAATACGCTCATACATACGCCATTCTAAACACCACCTGTTGCACACACCCGCCGCCCGCGTAAGACGCGTACGTACGTTACCCTGAGGAGGTTTTTGTCCGTCGTTTTGCATGAGGAACGTTACGTGGGTAGCGTCGGTAAGTTTGACGGCGCTTCAGCTCGGCGCGCCGCCACACGGTTAAGCCCCGGTGTTTGTACGATCGAACTCGGAAAATGCCATATCGTCGCCACCTCCTCGGTGGTTAAAAATATAGGCTCCTGGTCGTACGGGGCATAAAAGTAGGCGCGTTTTTTATACTTGTCAAAAATACGATACCGCTCTATGTTGTTGCGGATACCACGAAAATCTTGCCACAGGTGATTGTAATTCATGTTGGCGCGAATCACCCCGAGTGAGTTGTACTCGCGTGCAGTGCCAGTACTGCGAAAGGTGTCAAAAAAACGAACCATCGCGGCGATATTGACACCATTGAAGCGCTCTTTCTCCGCGAGATAAATGACCCGTATGCCGCACTCAAAAACTGGCTTTGCCATCGAGCGTTCAATCGCTTCGACCCGCAACTTTTCGCCACTGGTCAAAAGTGTTAAGCCGCGCGCCGCCGCCTGCGCTTGTGTCTGCGGGTCGTCAGTCAAACTTTTGGCGCGCTCTGCGGCGAGTTGTATTATCTTTTTTATTTCTGCCTTCGCGTCGTCCATAAATTTGTCACTCCAGGAGTAAAAACCATACCACTCGTCGCTCTTACGCGCCTTGAGGATAATCTGGAACCAATAATACTCGCCAGGGCCAACTTGCCCTAGCAATTCGAGTACGTTAGTAAGCGGGTCAACGCGATATTCCTGGTCTTCGTTTTTGTCGAGCTTAAAGTCAACATATGTTTTTATCGGTAACGCACCGATGTTACTATTACCTTTTTCATATTCGCTGCCGTGTAAACTATACTGTTTGAGGTTGAACGGAATTTTTGCAACATAGTCATCTACTTCTACTATTTTTGCTTCGGGGAACTGACCATACAGACGTGCTTCGACGATGTTTCGCCAGTCACGGCGCATGTGTATATAGTAACTAATACGACCCTCGTTGCTTGCAATTTCCAGAGCCCACACGGGGCGATGCGTCCCTCTCCATATACGGTGCAGGAGTGTCGTCTCTCCGCCACTGTTCCAAATGGTAGCTAAAAAGGTCTCCATAGCGAGAGGCGATTTTTCAACTTCCTGTGGCAACTGGATTTCGAGCAGAACATAGGTCCACGAAAACCAAAACCTCATCCGGATGTAGTCTATCCACGTGATCCAAAATATTACCACCAAGAAGACAGGTAGCCACAGCGGGGAGGATACCGTCAGCGCATACAAGAAAGTGGTAAATGCCTTAGGGTCATTTTCCCAAACCACAACACCAAGTATAAAGAGCACGGTCGTTGTAAAGACAACCGGGTCAATACCCCACATCACAAATTTTCCTTGAAGTGATCGCGCCCTATCGTACAAAAACATATGGTATAGTATACCTCGAAAATAGAGACACTATAGAGTGCAAGCTCGGCACTATATAGTCGTCGTTCGTTCGGAAATTAAAGTAAACTTTATTTCACTCACTTCACTAGACTATGGAGACTTTACTCAACAACTTCTTATCCGACCCAATGTTTTATATTGGGGCCATTTTTGCCGGCTTCGCAGTGTTAGCTTTTCTTACTTTTCTACGCGGTTTTTTGACAGGAGCCCCAGAATTGTTTACCAACAACTCTAACTATGAGCACTTGCGCATAGCTTACACTCGCGTCTTGTGGGGCACGTTTCTTCTGGTTATTATATTTGCCGTGTGGGAAGTCCTACGCCTTATCGTAGGATAAAAATTACTTTACAACCGAGAAGCGTCCGTCTTTTGCGCGTTTAAAATATTTCTGATTTTGGAGGTTCACGACAATCGTACCAGGTTTGACATGCCGCTCTTTAAGTACCTTTTCTACAATCGCGTCGCGGGTCAGAGGGCCGCTCTCGCGCAACACCTCGCGGATAACGTCGCGCACCACGCCCTCTGTGTAGCCCCATTCGCGGAGCGCATACATGCCGCGGCCAACCAACACGAAGCGCTCGTCTTTAATCAGTTCGTTGTGGGTTGTTGCGATATGTGCCGCGCGGTTAAACATCTTTTCGATGAGTTTTGCGACTTCGCGGAAGTGCAGGGGCGAGCCATGCTTTTTGACCGCGAGGTATGCATAGTCGCGTACGCCTTTGATTTTGACGTTCGGCGAGGATGCAGGACCCCACTCACCCAGCGGGTTCTTACCGATTTTCTTCGAGATGGTAAGCCACCGCTTGAGCACTTCTTGATTGCGATGTTTGTCGTTGATGTTTTGGAGCTCTTTGATAAAACGGTCTATCATCTCGCCTTCGGGTATCAAGTCGTCATCAGAGAGTCCTTCGTACAAACTTTTAAGTGCACCTTCGATGTTGCGGGCAAGCTCTTGGTCGACATACCAACAGCGCTGTACCTCTTCGTCTTCTTTGCGATACTTAAACGGGTCGCCCAACACCAGCAAAAAGTAAATGTGGTTCTGCATGCTGGTATCCTTGGTAATGAAGTTGAGCAGGTCGTCCTCGCATACGATGCCGCCCAAGGAGTCGATGATGCGCTCAAGCTCATGGAACGCAGAATTTGCCTCGGCAAATGCCGGCGACTTTTTGAGTGTCATGAGTGCGTGGTTTTCTATCTGGCGCACCCGCTCCCTTGTGATACCATAACGCTTCCCTATCGACTCGAGTGTCACTCGGTCGGGACTTTGCCCAAGACCAAAACGCGCTTCGAGCACGATACGCGAGCGTTCCGGCAACCCGCTTAAAAGCTTTTTTACGATTGCCTTAGGCTTAAAGCCCGTCTTGTCTGCGGTGGTTGGTGTCATGTTGTGTGGTCTAATATATCACAGAGTATACGAGGGGTCAAACCCTGTCAACTCTTCAACTCTTCAATTCTTCAGGGTCTTCGAGCACAAAATTGACGACCTTGCCCGGCACATAGACCACTTTTTGTTCTTTGCCGCCTGCAAGATAGCGCACCACTGCGGGCTCGGCGCGAGCGCGGGCGATGACCTCCTCCTTTGTCGTCCCTGTGGCAAGTTCTATCGAGGCACGTAGCCTGCCGTTGACCTGCACCGCGACTACCGCAGTTGTTGCAGCGATTTTTGACTCGTCAAATGCGGGCCATACTTCCCACTGTGCGCGCTCCAATCCTAATGTTTCAGCAAGCTCGTGCGTTATGTGCGGCGCGAACGGCGCAAGTAATTGCAAGAGTGTTTTGTACGCAACATGGGGCACCTTTTCTAGTTCTGCCAATTGATTAGCCAAAATCATCAACGCCGAGACAGCGGTATTCATTTTTAAATGCTCAATATCATCAGAAACTTTTTTGATTGTCTGGTTGAGCAACACCTCCGTTTGGACATCCGATGTCCCTGGGACATCGGATGTCCTTGCACCCAGCGCCCACACCCTCTCCAAAAAACGCCGGACCCCCAAAATACTGTTGGTACTCCACGCCACCGGTTGGTCAAAGGGCCCGATAAACATCTCGTACAAGCGCAGGGAGTCGGCGCCAAAGCGCTCAACCAGCTCGTCGGGGCTCACCGTATTGCCTTTTGACTTTGACATCTTTGAGCCATCCGCGGCCAAAATCAGCCCGTGGCTGGTGCGCTTTATATACGGCTCGCTGGTGGGCACCACGCCAATGTCAAATAAAAATTTGTGCCAAAAACGCGAATATAAAAGGTGAAGTGTCGTGTGCTCCATCCCACCGTTGTACCAATCCACTCCGCCGCTCTGCGGCAAGGTTAAACCTTGCCGTGCAACAGAACCGACCCAGTAGTCAAGTTTTTCTTGCGAGGCAAACTCTTTGTCGTTGTGTGGGTCACAGTAGCGCAACCAGTACCAACTACTGCCCGCCCAGTTAGGCATCACGTCGGTCTCGCGTTTTGCCAGCCCCCCACATTTAGGACACGCCGTGTCCACAAACTCTTTTATATTGGCAAGGGGCGACTCGCCGGTATCGGTCGGCTGATATTTTTCAACCACGGGTAACTCCACTGGCAAATCTGCTTCTGGCACGGCAACCCAACCGTCCTTTTGACAATGTATAAGAGGTATCGGTTCGCCCCAATACCTCTGCCTGCTAAACACCCAGTCGCGGAGTTTAAAGGTCGTCACCCACCTGCCCCCCACAAACTCGGTAATTTTCTTTTTTGCATCTTCGCTTGAGAGATCGTTGAACTTTCCAGAGTTAGTGAGGATCCCTTCTCCCGTGTAAAGCGCGACTCCTTTTTGTTGTAGCTCGAGTGCGTAAGTATGCGTTTTTGGGGTAAGCCAACTAACAAGCTCTTCTGCACTCAACCAGTGGATATCGTGTATTGCGCTCTCCTTCTCCGATATTTTCTCATGCGTATCGTCCTGAAGTTCAAAATAAAGAATATGTCCGTGGACAAGACGATTTTCTTTTTTAGGCACGTGGTAGAACTGTCCGTGCACCACGCCAAACTCTTTGACTAATTTGGGGGTCAAGAATCCAGTTTCTTCGCGAATCTCTGTGATACCAGCTTCTTCCGGTGTTTGATCCTTCTCAATACCACCAGTGATAAACGTATGCCAATCAACTTTTTTCCACTGTAAACCAATATATTTTTCTTCCGACCAATGTTTGACTATGGCGATAATGCCATCGCGAGAAACGATTGGCTCCCCTTCTCGATAGGGACTCGACCCGGTTGTTTGTATTATATGTGGCTCAATAACGATTTTGATAGGTAAATCAAATTTTTTTGCAAACGCGAAGTCACGTTCGTCGTGGGCAGGTACTGCCATAATGGCACCTGTTCCATAGCCGCCCAACACATAGTCGGCAACAAAAATCGGGATTTCTTCTTTGTTTGCTGGGTTGATTGCTTTGACCCCCTTTAATTCCACCCCTGTTTTTTCCTTCCCTTCTGTTGTCCTATCAATCTCGTTTTTATTTTTTGCCGCTGTGATATATCGTACTACTTCGTCTTTATTTTCCACTTTTTCGGCAAGCTCGTGCACCAATGCGTGCTCGGGAGCCAGTACCAAGTATGTTGCGCCAAATAGAGTGTCCGGCCGCGTAGTAAACACTTTTGCGCTTCCGCAGGTTTCACCTGCGGAGCTTATAGAAAACTCAATTGCAGCGCCTTCGCTCGGGCCTATCCAGTTGCGCTGGCCGATTTTTGCGGCGGGGATGTAGTCCACCGTGTCGAGGTCGTCGTACAAGCGCTGTGCATATTTGGTAATCGCGAGCATCCACTGCTCTTTGAGACGCTTTTCAACCGGCGTGCCGCAACGCTCGCAGACGGCTACCTGCCCTGAGCTTGTCGAATGGGTCAACACCTCTTCGTTTGCCAAACCGATTTTGTCTTTTGGACACCAGTTAATTTGCGTCTGTGCCTTGTACGCAAGACCTTTTTTGAATAGCTGGAGAAAAATCCATTGTGTCCATTTGTAATAGTTTGGGTCGGTGGTGTTGACCTCGCGAGACCAGTCGAAGGAAATGCCGAGCGATTTGATTTGCCGACGGAAGTTGTCGGTATTTTCGCGGGTTACCACGCGCGGGTCTTTGCCCGTTTTGAGCGCATAGTTCTCGGTTGGTAAGCCAAACGCATCCCAACCGATTGGGTACAAGACATTGCGGCCCTGCGCGCGCCGCTTGCGCGCCACCACGTCCATCGCGGTCCACGAGCGCACGTGCCCAACATGCAAGCCATCGCCCGACGGGTACGGGAACTCAATTAGGATATAGTCTTTTTGCTTTTTGGAGTCATCGTCAGCACGAAACGCTTGCGACTCCTCCCATCGCTTCTGCCACTTCTTTTCTATCTTTTTATGATCGTACCTATCCATACTGACTTACCGCTTACAAAGGACAGTCCTTTGTATTATTGCTTTAGAGTTGCTGGATAAGGCGGATAGCGCTCTGGGTCTATAGTGCGCTCGAAGCACACATCTCCTGCGGCGTGCTGCCAGTTATCGGGTGTAGCCTTGCCGCCACCCATCGGTGCTGGTGTCGTGAGCCGATATTTAGGATAATTATCTTGTAGAGTTCCTTGGCTTGGTGCGTTGAAGCCCGCACACAACTCAAACGACAGTGCGCCAGTTGTTTTGTATGCATACTGCTCACCGTTTTGCGGGTCGCTTGGCAATGTGTTGTACGAAAGTGAGTCGCTCAAGTCGCTCAACTGGCTTGGGAGTTTTTGTTTTTGCTGCCAGTAACCAACGATTTGTGATTGGATGTTTTGGAGGTCGTTTACTTTTTGTACGTCAAAGCGGTAGAGCCGGGCCTGCCAGGGCGTGCCGACGATAAAGAAGCCGGCGACAATCGCCAAAATACCAACCAGTGCGACAGCAGTCGTGACTGAGTTCGCCCGCATAGGCTTGGCAACCCAATAGCCGCGCAAGTCTGCAAGAAAATGCATGAAGGCACCTCCTGCGACCAAGAGTACAACCGCAACCTTGAGCAAAAATCGCGTCGTGACATCCTCACCGGCTAAGAATGTATTGAGGAGAACGACGAGATCACCCAATATCGTGATGCCGGCGATAAACAACGTGAGGTAGAGCGCCCAGCGGCGCACCCAAATATCCGCGCGCGAAGGGTCTCTCTCTATTGTTTTATGGATGACGCGCAGGAGCCCGACAGCCGCCGTGCCAAAAACGATAAACGCAGCCATCCAATAACTGATGCCACTATCGTAGGGGTTGCCGTAATAATAATTATTGAGCGCATCGGGGAACGCGTAGTTGATATAGCCAAACAAAAGATTAATAAACGCAATTATACTTCCGTAGAGCGTGACCATCGCGCCCGCCCACAAAAAGAAATCCTTCGGCGTTGTTTTTACTTGGTTCATATCCCAACAGCGTACCACACTTCCCTGTTTGTCAAAACCGCCACAATAGGCTAGAGTCGAGTTAGACGCACAAACAACGGTGGGAGAGAAGTGATGATAGACAAGCCGGGTGCGAACAGCACGCTGGACGAAAAGAAAGCTTGGTTGCAGGCACAAGTACCAGGGATGCCCGATGGGGTTTATACCCAAGTCGCCGCCTTGTGGCCAGCCAAAATATCGTCCCCTTCAGAAGACAAAAAATTTATAAATCGACAAGTTGCAATTGGCAGCTCTACCCAAGACTCCAAGACAAGGCTCCGGTATAGCGCCCTAATCTGGAACGACGGGCACCCTAAAATGCGCTTATATATTGACGTCCCTCCCAACGGACAGGCGTTTCTTATAGAACGCACAGTCGTAGAAGCAGTTCAGTTTCTTTCTGTCGAACCCCCACTGCCTATGGAGATACGGAGAGAAATCAGAGAACATCTCCGCAGATACCTGTCGCCTGAGAAATTGCAGGAAGTAGTCACAATTGTATAGAGTCCACCTACACTAGGGTGGATTTTTTCTTTTTTACCCGTGCAAGAATTCTATGACGTCGCCGTCTTTTACTATGTATTCTTTACCTTCGGTGCGGACGAGACCTTGCTCGCGGGCTTTTGCGTAGGAACCCGCTTCGAGTAGCTTATCCCACGCAATCACTTCGGCACGGATAAATTTTGTAAAAAAGTCGGTGTGTATTACCGCGCCCGCCTCGGGCGCGGTTGAACCCTGCGGGATTGTCCACGCGCGCGTCTCGTCAGCACCCGTGGTAAAAAAACTCATCAGCCCAAGCAGTCGATAGCCAGCGGCAATCAAACCATTGACGCCATCGTCGAGCACACCATACTCCTGCCTAAACTGTTGTTTATCGTCTGGGTGCAGTTCGCGCAATTCGCTCTCGACATTTGCGTCAACGGTAACATACTGCGCATTATGTTCTGTGAGCCACTCCATCAAACGCTCCCACCGCCCGTCGCGCATCTCGTCGAGGTTATGCCCGCCTGCCTCGCGGTTTAACACATAGAGCACCGGCTTATCGGAGAGCCCCGACGCTTTGGTCGGGGTCCCGACTTCCGGTTTACCGGAACGTCGGGACTTCTCTTTGCGTTTTTCTTCTGTTTCTAAATCGGCTAGTGCGAGTTCGGTATTGATAAGCTCAATGTCGCGCACGGGGTTTACCTCCTGCTCGACATGGATGATGTTGGTATTGTCAAAGACACGCACGACGTGCGCGATTGCGTCAACCTCGCGGATATGCGAGAGAAACTTGTTGCCGAGCCCCTCGCCCTCCGAGGCGCCGCGGACGAGCCCCGCAACGTCGACAAACTCGACCGCCGCAGGGATTTTTTTGGCCGAGTTCGAAAATGCGGCTAGTTTGTCAACGCGCTCGTCGGGCACCGCAACCACCCCTAAACTCGGGTCGATAGTCGCAAATGGGTAATTTGCCGCCAGCACGCTTTTTTTGGTAAGCGCGTTAAACAGAGTCGACTTTCCGACATTTGGCAACCCCACTATGCCGATTGAAAGACCCATGAAAGACAAATATACACTACTCCCCGTGCGTACCCAAGCGGGCGACTGTGCGGCGCCAGTGGTTGAGCATCCACTCCGGTGCGTGGTCGGTGGGACCGAGGCGCGTCAACTTTGTTTTAAACCCTGCAAACCACAAAATTGCTCTGCGGATTTCGTTTGTATAATCACCAAAAAATATCCGTATTAAAAAAGGATTATTGCCCGAGAGCACCACCACGCGTGCGGTCTTGCCCTTCATCATTTTTTTCCAACCCATCGCTGGCGTGCCATCTTTGTGCTTGCGCATATGAAAGCAGAACCCGGGGAGCCACATGCGGTCGAACATACCTTTAAGGAGCGCCGGCATGGTCCCCCACCAGTTTGGGTAGATTAAACAGAAGTGGTCGCACCAACGCACAGCGTCTTGTAGTTTTTTGAGGTCGGGCTCAAGTTCTTGTATTACTTTGTATCCTTGGTGGAGAATCGGGTCGAACTGCATGTCGCCCAAGTGGAAGTGCCGTACCTCGTGCCCCTCTTTTTTTGCCGAAGCAATGTACAAGAGCGCCATCTCGCGCGAGAGTGTTTGCCCACGGTCGGGGTGGCCAACGAGCACGACAATCTTTTTCTTTGGGTGGTCTTTAAAAAAACTTATCATATATGTGCAAGTATTTTTTGTAGCTCCTCAATGGTTTTTGGCATCACGCGGATATGAGGAAGTCCTGGTGTGCTGTTTGGGTCGTCCACTTTTTGCTCGACAACAACCGCCTGCGCTACTTGGGGCGGCTGCGGCACAAGAGGAGCGTCGGTTGTAAACACGGGGAGGTTCTCCGGTATGGTAGGGCGGAATGGTACCACCGGCACGACATGAGGAAGTACTTTTGGCATTGGAGCTATAAACGCCGCCACCGGCTGTATCGGTCGTGTTGGTTGTATTGGCCGTACGACCACCGGCGCCTGCCTTGCCCTGCCTACCGGCAGGCAGGCGGCAGGCATGGTTTTTAGTACTTTCGTATTTTTTTCTTTTGCAACCGAAGCCTCGACTACTGCTCGCTTACCGCGTAGTCCAAACACCAGCCCCGTCCAGCCAAGTACAAAAACAATGAGCCACACCGAAAAGAGCGTCAGCAATTGCGGCCAAGTGGCGACCGGTGCCAAAATATGCACGGCAAAAAGCGCGTACCACGTAGCGCCGGCAACGCCTTCGAGTAATCCTGCCGACCTTGAGATGCCCCATGTTGCGCGCGCGAGCACTACCCCCATGCCAATCAAACACCACTTAAAAAGATACGCGGGAGAGAATACTATCGGCCGGTGCGCGGCCAAAAGCTCGAGCGCGGTTATCGCCAAGCCGGATATGACAATCAAAAATAAGCCTACAAACAACACCCGCTTGACCGCTTTTGAAAAGCGCTCTTCTTGCTCGTCTACTATGCCGTTGCGGATTGCGAGCAAGTATGCAACCAGGATAACTGTTTGCGCCCCAACGGCAAACATCACCCCGAGCTGCTGTATTGAATAGAGAACGAGATTACTGACCTCCATGCAAAAATTGTAACACGGAAATTTTTCTCCAAAGAAAAACGACCCTGGATGGGGCCGTTGGAACGGAACCTAGCGGTTACTTTGGTTGTTCGCTAGTGACAATAACCGCCGCAGGGACAGGACCGAAAGAGCCGAGAGCACCACTCGCTCTTGAGACAGAACAATTCTTCTCAGTTGACAGCTCATTGTCGAAGACCAACCCATCTCGAAACGCGAACCAGCGGATGGTGCCTTCCTTACAGCCTAATACTTCCACATTGTATTTCAGGGCTTTCTCTACCACTTCCGCCGGAATTGGAGTAGTAAAGGAAGTGGGAGCCGAAAGAGATGCGCGTAGCTGTTTCGCGTGGTGGTGTATTCCGACATAGACAAACCCCAGCATTCCTATTAAAGACAAAACGCATACATATAGAAGCACTGCGGGAGGGCCGAGGTAAATCTTTCCACGACCTGTGGGAGTAGTACCTATTTGTGTCATTGAGCAATCTCCGCTTGAAAGCCGTAAGTTCTCCGTTGCTAATTAATACATAATTTTTACTAAAAATCAAATTTGGTGGACCCGAGGGGCTACGATCCCCTTGCCTCCGCCATGCCATGGCGGCGCTCTACCAATTGAGCTACGGGCCCCTGCAGGAACTTATTTTATATAGATTCTGAAAAATCGCCAACACATTAAGTATGCGCTATAGCGTAAAGTTAATGTGTTTTACAAAATCACCGTTGCTCCATCTCTGCGGACTTCTAGGACGCCACTCTCTATATCAAACATACTTGGAGACAAATTTCCATCTTGACGAACGGTGATAGTTCCTTTTTTAAGCGTCGTGATAAGCGGCATATGCTGCCCCAGCACGGTCATCTCGCCCTCGGCGCCAGGCACGGTCATCGAGACGGCTTCGCCGTCAAAAAATACTTCATCAACTTTTGCTATGACAATCCTCATATAGTTTGTGGAGCCGCCGCATTTCTCGAAGCGAGTGTAAGACTTGGCCTAGCGGCCCGGAGCGCACGAGCGGGAGAAATGCGGCGGCGCAGCGTTTGCAT
>JAUSIO010000050.1 GCA_030647845.1 bacterium | reverse complement strand
ACCTATGCGCTACCCGTGGGCGCGGGTACACTACAAAAAAGGCGTGGCAAACAACTGGGTGCCCGAGGAGGTCTCGATGCAACAAGATGTCGAGCTGTGGAAGAAGCCCGGCGCCTTGAGCGAAGACGAGCGTCGGATGATTTTGTGGAACCTTGGCTTTTTCTCCACTGCCGAGTCCTTGACCGCCAACAACTTGGTGCTCGCGATTTATCGCCACATCACCAACCCCGAGTCGCGCCAATATATTTTGCGCCAAGCGTATGAAGAGGCCGTGCATACCGACACGTTTATCTACTGCTGTGACACGCTGGGGCTCAACCCAGACGACATCTATAATATGTACGAAACAATTCCCTCAATTAAAGAAAAGGATGAGTTCGTCGTCGAGATGACCAAGTCGGTCTTTGACCCAAGCTTCACGACCGAGGGGAGTGAGAATATCCAGCGTTTTGTGCACGACCTGGTGGGCTACTACGTGATTATGGAGGGCATCTTTTTTTACGCCGGATTTGCGATGATGTTAAGCATGTTGCGCAAAAACCGCATGGTCGGCGTGGGCGAGATGTTCCAGTTTATCTTGCGCGACGAGTCGGTACACTTGGCGTTTGGTGCCGACCTCGTCAACACTATAGTGCAGGAAAACCCCGAGATTTGGACACCGGAGTTTAAAAAGACGCTGACACAGAACATTATGCGCGGGGTAGACCTAGAAAAAAAGTATGCCGACGACGCCCTGCCGCGCGGCATCTTGGGGCTCACGCCCTCATCGGTCAAGCAATATGTCGAGCACGTCTCCGACCGCCGGCTGGAGCGCATCGGGCTCGAGCGCCAGTATCATGTCGACAACCCCTTCCCGTGGATGAGCGAGATCATGGACGTGCCAAAAGAGAAAAACTTTTTCGAAACTCGCGTCACTGAGTACAAAACCGGTGAGTTGGACTGGTGATTTTACAAGATTAGATGCAAAAAATATGGAGGATAAAAAATTACAAAAGCAAATAGATCATATAGAGGAGACGGTCGATATCATTGCTCGTGCAGTTGCTAATGGTTTTGGCGCTGTGGAAAAAGAGTTTGGAGCTGTAGGAAAAAAGTTTGAGCTTCAAGAAAAACTGCTCGTGACAGTAACTGCTGATATTCGCGACCTCAAAGAAGGTCAACTTTTGCAAGACAGACGTCTTGATGAAATAGAAGTAGTTGTGAGAGGAATCTCCAGAGCCGTCGACAAGGATGCAGTGAAAATTATTACTCAAGACCGTCGCATCGCCCGACTCGAACGAGTTCGATAAAAAATAAAAACTTGTCAAGCCCTAAAATCTCCTTCTATTTCAAACTCTTGGACGACTCGTAGTCGCCGACTTTGGTGCGGAGGATGTGCAGGGCAAGTGCGGGGACGCCCATCTCGGTGCCGAGGCCGTTGGCGATTGAGCGCGCGTAGGTGCCAGAGGAGCAGGATATTTTTATCGTTGCACAGGGGAACTCGCGCTCACCCGCGGGGCGCAATTGTTTTTTCCACCCGGCAATAATCTCTTCTTGGCGGAAGTCGCCATGCACTTTTTCGACATTAGTTTCGATATACGAAAGCAGTGCCGACTCTTTTATTTTATACATCCCAATAAGCTCGATGTCGTAGACCGTGACTGTCTTGCGGGGCAACACAAGCGTACCGAGCATCCCACTGCGCGCCCACTCAAAAAGCGACTTACCTTCTACTGTTTTGCTCGAGTACGGTGGATACTCCTGCGACACCTGCCCACGAAGTTCGTTTAACGCTTTTTCTACGCCTTTTTTTGTAATAGTGTCTGTATCTCCTTGCTCCACAACGCGGCCGAGCACGTCGTAGGTGTCGGTCGCAAATCCAAACAACACATCAAGCACATACTCTTTGCTCATGTCCAAATACGCCTCGCGCATTTTGTTTGCCGAGCCTACAAGCGTAATCAGCACCCCCTCGGCCATCGGGTCGAGCCGCCCGGCATAGGAGAGCACCTCCCGCGCATATTCGGGCTTTTGCTGCCGCAGGCGCTCCAAGCACTCGCGCGGCGTCTCACCCAGCTGTTTGTAGAGGTTTAGCACCTTGCCACCCAGCGTGTGGGGTCGCACCATCTCGCCATTTCTCGCTTCAGCCATTTCTGCTAGAATATACGATAACCACTGTATGAGCAAAAAAGAGAGACTTTCGACAGAGGCATATAAAGGCGTACGCGACTTCTACCCCGAAGAGCAAGCCCTGCTCAACTATTTAACCAGTGTGATGCGCTCGGTAGTCGAGCGTGTTGGATATGTCGAGTACCACGCTTCGGTACTTGAGTCTGCCGAACTCTACCGCGCAAAGGGTGCCGAAAACGAGGAGTTGACAAACGAACAGACCTACACCTTCCTCGACCGCGGCGGGCGCGAGGTAACTCTGCGCCCCGAGATGACCCCGACCGTGGCGCGCATGGTGGCGGCAAAGCGGCGCGAACTCGGCTTCCCTCTGCGGCTCTACTCGATACCAAACGTTTTTCGCTACGAGCGACCACAAAAAGGGCGTTTGCGCGAACACTGGCAGTTAAACGTTGATTTGTTTGGCTCACGGTCACTCTATGCTGATGCCGAGATTATTGGTGTTGCCTACGGCATTATGCGCGCCTTCGGCGCGAAAGAAAGCGATTTTGAAATTCGGTTGGGTAGTCGAAACGCATTGGAGAAATTGGATATGGAACTTATAAATCGGGAGGTATCGTCTGAAAACCGTAAGAAAATACGCGTACTTCTCGACAAAAAAGGAAAAATGTCAGAGGGAGAGCGACAAAAAGAGTTGGAGCAACTTGCTAACGGCCCGTTTGAAATTACCGAGACTGCTGACATAGTTGAAATTCGAAGAATATTATCCGACCTTGGTGTAACAAACGCGACTTTTGATCCGAATATCGTACGCGGCTTCGATTATTACACCGGAATGATATTTGAAGTGTTCGACACCCACCCCTCCAACAACCGTTCGCTCTTTGGCGGTGGGCGGTACGACAACCTAACCGCGTTGTTTGATGACGAGCCTACCCCCGGCGTTGGGTTTGGCATGGGCGACGTGACCCTACGCGACTTTCTTGCCGTGCGCGGCCTTACCCCGCCCTATCGACCGCCAACGCATGTCTACGTCGCAGTGGCCACCCCAGAGCTTGTTGGTGGGGCGTGGGCGCTTGCCGCAGAGCTACGGCAGCAAGGCGTAAATGCTGCCCTCGACTTTGGCGAGCGCAAGCTCGGCGACCAGTTAAAGACTGCGTCCAAGCACAAAATCCCCTACCTTATTGTGGTCGGGCAAAACGAGATTGCATCGAGTAACTTTGCGGTGCGTAATTTGGAAACAGGCGAAGAAAAAACGCTTGCGCGCGAGCAACTTGCAGCATTTTTCCTCAACCTCTAGCCCTATGCGCGTTATTACATTTGACATCGAAACTATGGGCGACTTTCGCGGCAACGGCGATTTTTCTAATCTCGAAGTTACTGTGGTCGGGGTACACGACTCGCAGACAAACGAATACTCGAGCTACCTCAAAGAGGAGCTCCACAAACTCTGGCCGCTCTTGGAGCAAGCCGACATCCTTGTGGGGTACAACTCCGAGCACTTTGACACGCCGATACTCAACCGCTACTACGCGGGCGACCTCACAAAGATTAAAAGCATTGACCTGCTCAAGGAAATAAAAAACGTGCTTGGCAGGCGCCTCAAGCTCGACAACGTAGCGCAAGCCACACTTGGTGTGGGTAAAAGTGGCGACGGGCTCGAAGCCATGCGCTGGTGGAAACAAGGCGAGATAGAAAAAGTCCGTGCCTACTGCCTCGATGATGTCAAAATTACAAAAGGGTTATACGACTATGCAAAAAAACACAAACACCTCAAATATAAAGACTTTTCCGACAGCGGGAACAGCGTGCGCGAGATAGTGCTGGACCCCTCGGGTTGGGAAAACTTGGCCGACACCGCCGCCTTGACCCACACACTTCCTTTTTGATTGTGCGTTTTAACTACCCCTGCTAAAATACCCGTATATGAAATCACAATACGTGTTGCCTATTACTATCGTCGTTGCGGGTGCGCTTATAGCAGGGGCGGTCTTTTTACTCGGCAAAGGCAGTGTACCCACACCAGGCGGAGACGGCACCACAGGCAAAACCACGGCACGTGCCTACGACCCTAAAATTGACCATATCCTCGGCAACCCCGATGCGCCGGTAAAGGTGGTCGAGTATGCCGACCTGGAGTGCCCGTTCTGCAAAACATTCGAGACCACGATGCACCAGGTGATGGACTTCTACGGGCAGTCGGGCAAGGTCGCGTGGGTGTATCGCGCGTTCCCGCTCGCGCAACTCCACTCCAAAGCACCACAAGAGGCAACTGCCGCCGAGTGTGCGGCGGCACAGGGCGGCGACACCGCGTTCTTTAAATATATCGACCAAGTGTACGCCGTAACACCGGGCTCCAACGGTCTCGACCTCGCCCAGCTCCCGGTGATTGCAGAGCAAGTCGGTTTGGATGTGGCAAAGTTTAACCAATGCCTCCAGAGTGGAGTATTCGCAAAAAAAGTACAGGATAGCTACAACGAGGCGATAGCCGCAGGCGGCCAAGGCACGCCGTTTGTCCTTATTATGGTTGGCAATGACGCGGTGCAGTTGCAAGGCGCACAGCCCTACGACTCGATGCGCGCCGCCATAGACGCGGTTCTCGCTCAACTCCCGAGTGACACAAACCCTTCGACCAGCTCAGGGCAAGCCACTTCAACTACTACTCCGTAATGTAGAAAAAGAAAATCCCGCGCAATCGTAACTGATTGCGCGGGGTAGAAATTCAGTGCCCGCTGTGCTGACGCTTAATGGCGGTGAGAGCGAACTCCGTTGCGTCGGTGCCGAAGGCATCCCGCACAAATTGGAGCCCTTGACTCCACAGTGCGCCGCGCAAACGTGCGTTTGCCTTTGCAACGGACTGACTGAGATCCACAGCCATCGGGCTGATGATCTCGCGCGCTTCCGACCGCAGTGCTGAAAGGAACGACTTATCGCCCTCGGCGGTCTCCTGCATATCCAACAGGTCGTCTTCGGCGAACTTCTCGATAACGCTCCAGAGCCCCTGCAGGGATTCCTTTGCCGCTTCGCAACGTTGCTCGAAAGGCAACCCTGCCCTTTCGGTGATACTGATATGATCAGCCACTGACGTACCTCCAAAATTTGTGTTTCCGCATCCTATACTACATGATTTTATATTTCTGTCAAGCTTTTTTACTCATCCGGGCGGAAGTGAGAGTCGTAGTCTTCGGGCGGGAGGAGATTATCCCCTGTCATATGCTTGCAAGTTTGATACATAGGTATATACTGTAACCACATTCGGGATTTTCCCGCGACCCCGCGCAAGCGGGGGACATCAATAGAGTTGCTTCTTTGTTAGCTAATATCTTCTCTATGAAAAAAAGTAACCGAAATTACGATTTCACTAAAATTATAAAGCCCGAACACGCCGGAAAGTGGGTCGCACTAAATACAGAACAAACTAAAGTAATCGGCTACTCCGATACATATAAGGCACTACGAGACGAAGTTGGCAAAGACGGTGTTGTGTTTATGAAAGCACAACGAGAGGGGGTGTCTTACGCCTACTAAGATGTATACCGGATGGTTGGATAGAATATCCATATGCACAGTGGAAACTTCGGGGTGAACCCGAACTTCTTTTTCGTCCTTTTATCCCCATAACGGTAAAAGCGAACGGTGAGGAGATATCGATAAGTGGTCTTGTGGATTCTGGTTGCAATACTTCCATGGTTGATATTGAGTTGATGGATGATTTGAAAGTAGAAAGAAAGAACTGCCAGTATCATCCAGTAGGAGGAATAGGCGGGGAAGGTGGAGATGGATGGATTACCAACGTAACCGTGCTTGTAGACGAGTTTAATGTTGAGTACGAAAGCCAAGTTATATTTACAAGGCTTCATTCGCAAATAATACTACTCGGGCAGAAAGACTTTTTTCGGAAATTTAGGGTTGATTTTGAGGGGAGCAAGGGAGTATTTAGGATACGTAAAGTACCGAAATTAGAGATATAGAGTATCCCTATTCATCCGGTCTAAAATGGGAGTCGTACTCCTCGGGCGGGAGGTTGATGCGGTAAATGTCTAGCGAGTTCTCCCCTTCGAACATATCCGAGGGATTTGGGAGGAAGACGCGCATGTGTTTTAAGTGTATGGTCGCGTCGCGCAGGAGGCGGTTAAAAATAATAAACTCTTGGTGGAAGGTGCGGAAGTCGATGATATAGCGGCGCATCTGGCTTTTGCCATCGGCGTTGCGGGATATTTTACACTCCTGCACCACGAAGCGCCGCACTGGCTTGCCGAATGTTTTTTTGACCGTGTAATAATTAAAAATCGCCTGCATAACGAACAGCGATTTATCGGCCCCGTAGGGGCTAAAAGCGCTCACAAATTTGTGGTCCACGATGTCAACCCCGCGGGGGTCTACTTTCGAGACCACCACCAAGTCGGACACCGCTTTGATAGGCAGGAGTAGCCCTTCCACCTTGGCCGTACCCTTCACTTCTACTCCGAGCACTTTGTACTTTGGTGGCCGCGCAAGGTAGAAACCGACTGCCTGCAGATAGTCGCGCTCCATCTGCCCACGCTTCTTTTTTTGTGCGGTTTTTGTTTTTGCTTTACCAAAATTGATTTCGAAGTCCGGCACGTTGCGCAGGTACTCCAAACCCAACGCAACCGCGCCCTCCTTCCCAACGCCACCATAAAAATGCTGCAGCGCCACATGCCCCGCGCGGCCAATAACGCCCGCAGGACCAGAGGGCATGTCATATATCTCTTCGACATAGCGCTTGTACCACGCCAAGGGGTTGCGCAAAAACGCCATCAACGAGGAGTGGCTCCAGTGTTTGATAGGAAACTTCATAGCTTTAAGTGAAGCAAAAATAAATCCGAAGAGCAATAAGTCGAGCGCGACTGGCGCGAGACATAGGGATTTTCTAGCAAGAAAATCCTGGTGATCTGAGGGTTTGATTTTTGCGCAACTTAGTAACTGCGGAGACGTTTTGCCTTGTCGTGCGTGCGGATGCGCTCAAGCGCTTTTGCCTCGATTTGGCGGATGCGCTCACGCGTAACACCGAACTTTTTGCCGACTTCCTCGAGCGTATGGTAGATACCATCTTCGAGCCCATGACGCAATTTTAAAATCTCGCGCTCTTTGGGCGACAACTCGTCGAGTATTTCGTGCAATTGGTCGCCCAAGATGCGCCGCGCAACTTCTTGGTCGGGGCTCAAGATTTTGTCGTCTTTAATAAAGTCACCCAACACCGACTTACCGTCGTCGTCGTCGCTCCCAACGGGGCTCTCCAAGGACACCGTGTCTTGGTCGATTTTTTCTATCTGGTATATTTTTTCGACGTCTACCCCCATCTCAAGCGCAATTTCCTCGGCCAGAGGGTCGCGCCCTAAGTCTTGCGAGAGACGGCGCGATACTTGTTTGTACTTGGCAATCGTCTCGACCATGTGCACGGGTATGCGGATAGTGCGGCTCTGGTCGGCCAAGGCACGGGTGATTGCTTGGCGTATCCACCACGTCGCGTAGGTCGAAAATTTGTAGCCCTTGGTGTAGTCAAATTTGTCGACCGCCTTAAACAGGCCGAGGTTCCCCTCTTGTATCAAGTCGAGCAGGGTGAGGTCGGGAGAGCGACCAACATACTTTTTTGCGATTGATACTACCAAACGTAGATTTGCCCTCGCTAATAAATTTCGTGCTTCACTATCGCCCTCGACAATGCGTTTTGCAAAGTCGCGCTCTTGCTGGGCGTTGAGCAGGGGGTACTTGCCGATTTCGCGCAGATACATCTGGATAGAATCGTATGAGGAGTCGGAGCGCGTGTAGCCCTTTTCGGGCGGCTCGTCGCGGAGCTCGAGCATACCGCCGCCTTCCAAGACGTCGATGCGTGCAGTCGAAAATTTGTCGTACAATTCTTCGAGAAAAAAAACATCGCTCTCGATTGTTGGGAATGCTTTGAGGATTTCGTCATAGGTGACAAACCCGCGTTCGCGGCCACGCGCCATCAACTGCTCGGCCTTTTTGCCCTGCTCGTCGAGCTTTTTTGTGACCTTTTGGTTTATCCCCGACGTTTTGGTCGGGGTCCCGACCCCTTTAGGGCGTCGGGATTTAACAGCTGACTTCTTGGACACAAGTTTAGCGCGCCGTCTTGCCGCAGCAACGCGAAACTTCTTAGCCTTACGGGCTACACCCACAACTCGCTTTTTAGCGAGCTTTTTACCCTTCTGTTGTGTTCGTTTCTTTGTCTTTTTGGCCACACGCCGAGCGGACTTCTTAGCTTTTGCCATTCCCTGTAGTGTACCAGAAAAAATTATTTCCTCAACTCCTGCTCGCGGCGCTTGAGCAGAGAGAGTTTTTGTGTCAGCTCTGACGAGACACCTGCGTCTCCACGTAGTGCGTCACGCACTGTCAAAATCTCCTCTTCTATAACGGCACGCTCGACTGCTTCGAGTAGTGCTTCTCCTGTTAGTGCTTCATCATCACCCAGCGACTCAAACTCAAACCGCAAACGCTCGGCATCGGGTGCCAGCTTTTCTTGCAGTGCTTGTAGGCGTGTGTCCCCGAGCAGAACTACCAGTCGCTCGTGTGTATGATGTGTTTTTGGGAAATGAAAGAGAACAAGCCCGGCTGCGCGCTCGAGCTGCGAGGGTGTTTGTGTTGGTGCTACCTCCTGCAAAGGACTGTCCTTTGTAGCAGCTACATCGTCTGCCGGGAGCGCAGGACGCTTTGCAACCTCGGCGCGTATGGCATCCTCGGGTACCCGCAAACGCTCGGCAACAATCCGAACAAAATGTTCCTGCTCTATTTTGCTTGGCAATGCTGCGACCAGAGGCAGGATTTGTGTCTCAACTATTTTTTTATATGCACGCTCGTCCCCCTGCCTACCGGCAGGCAAGGTGCCTCGGACGGCATCCAAAAAAAACTCAATCGCCGTTTTACTCGTGCGTACTGCTGCCTTGAGAAGTTCTGGGTTCTCGCGCGCAAGGTCTGCTGGGTCCTGCCCCGCGAGAAAAGTCGGTACTTTGACATCAAACCCCAGTGCAAGCGCCATCGCCGCACTCTTGATGCCCGAGCGCAGGCCGGCCGCATCGGCATCGAGCGCCAATACCAACCGCTTAGATAGTCTTGAGAGTAACGAAAGATGCTCGTGCGTGAGTGCCGTGCCCGAGAGCGCCACGGTAAACGGTAGCCCCGACTGGTGGCACAAAATCAAATCAAACTGGCCTTCGACCAGCAAAATACAGTCGAGTTTGCGGATAGCGTTTTTTGCCCGGTCGTATCCATACAGCACGCGGGATTTTTTAAACAGCGGTGTCTCCGGCGAGTTTACATATTTGGCGGGTTCGCTGTCGTCTTTTGCACCCAGAACTTTCTCAAAAAAGCGCCCAGAAACAGCGATGACTTTACTGCTCGCATCAAAGATGGGAAACATGATGCGGCCGCGGAAGCGGTCAAACACTTCTCCGGGCTTGCGTTCCGATTTCACTCCAAATCCTGCTTCAACAATATCGTCTTTGGAAAACCCATTGGACAGAAGATGTTTGCATAATTCTTCCCAACTGGCAGGTGCATACCCGAGACGCCATGTTTTGATTGTCTCGGCTGACACACCGCGCGTGGTTAAATAGTCCTGCACATCTTTGCGCCCTGCCAACGTCGATTCAAAAAAAGCAGTCGCGGCTTCGCATACGTCGCGTAGCCGTTCCTCTTTTTCTTTTACTTCAGGTGTATTTCGTGAGGCAGCGTAATCGCGAGATCCTCGCGACACAAGCACCACGCCCGCGCGCTCGGCGAGTTGCCGAAGTGCAGTGGGGAAATCAATTCCTTCGATTTTTTGCACAAACGAAAAAATATCACCGTGCTCACTGCACCCAAAACACATATATGTCCCGCGCTCGGGCGAAACCATAAAACTCGGCGTCCGCTCGCGGTGGAAGGGGCAGCGCGCGCGAAAATTCCTGCCTGCTCTCTGCAACTGCACATAACCGCCCACCACCTCGTGGATAGTTACCTTGCTCTTTATCTCCTCCACCTGCGAGTCCATAGTGCCTGTATTCTAGCCGTTTTTTACCACCTACCAAAGTACTTGACAAATCTATAACAACCTGCTATCTTGTAGAGGAAAGTTCATCGCCTGAAAAGGCATATAAGGAGAGAACGATGAAAGTGATCGAGCGCCTCTTCGTCAATGCCCGTATAACACTCGGCGGCATTGTCTTCGGCAAGGAATGGCTTTGGGATCAAGGAATCGGGCTCGATCTCGAGAGCACAAGATTAACACTCCAAGGGCTACGAGGCGGCCGTTTGCAGCCGGATGGATCCCGTACAGCGATCACTCGCATGCGGCGAAACAGAACACTTCAAGTGGTGCGAGAAGCTCAACCACCCCCCACCGCTTGAGTAGAACGTCTCGTCGAAGCAAACCAGACCGCGCGACCCAACTTCTGGGACGCGCGGTCTTTTACTTTTTTATATTTAACTTTTACGCGACCTCCCTTTCTTTTGCTACGGTTTCGGACACTGGGTTGCCGAATTTGTTGACCATCTTTTCTTTTGGAGAGCCTTTGAAGCCCGTGCCCGCGGGGATAAGCCGCCCGATGATGACATTTTCTTTGAGCCCTTCGAGGTGGTCGACACTTCCGTACATCGACGCCTTGATAAGCATACGCGTGGTGTTTTGGAACGATGCCGCCGAAAGGAAGCTCTGTCGCGAGAGCGACACGTCCAAGATTCCCATAACGAGCGGCTCCCCTTTTGCCGCTTCGCCGCCCGCCTCGGTGGCGCGCTCACTTGCGCGCGTGAGGTCGGCGGCACTCATAACATCGCCGACCGAGAACTCGGTGCCACCAGAGGCGGTAACGCGCACGCGGCTAAACATCTGCCGTACGATTGTCTCGAGGTGCTTTGCCGATATGCTGGCACCCTGCAGTTCGTAGATTTTGACTACCTCCGAAATAATATATGCTTGCGTCTTTTCGCGGCCGGCGTATTTGAATAGGTCTTGCAAGTCGGCCGAGCCGTCGGTGAGGAATTGCCCCTCCCGTATAGTGTCCCCCGCTTTAACAAGCGGTACGCGGCGGAAGTTGATTTCGTATTCGATAATATCCTTCGTTTTGCCTTTACCGCGATACTCGAGGTCGGGCACAACAACAATAATTTTTTCTTTGCCGCCTGCCCCGACTTTTGCGTCGGGGTCGTCTTTGACTTCGAGCACTTTGCCCGATACACTTGCGATAACCGCCGGGTTGCGTGGCGCACGACGCTCAAAGATTTCCTCAACGCGCGGCAAACCCTGTGTGATGTCGCCGCCTACCGAGGCCGCGCCACCCGCGTGGAAGGTGCGCATAGTCAACTGTGTGCCCGGCTCGCCGATTGCCTGCGCGGCAACCGTGCCGACCGCCTCTCCTAGAGCAACGGGCTTCATGGTGCCGAGGTCGGCGCCGTAGCATTTGATACACAGGCCGCGAGTAGATTTGCAGCCGATTGGAGAGCGCACGTAGACGCCAGACACATCCATCTCTTCTATCGCTTGAGCATCTGCCCCAGTAACAAAGTGTCCTTTTTTATAGATTGGCTTGCCTGCTTGGTCTGCTATATCTGCCGCCAAGTAGCGCCCTTCGATATTTTTTGCAAGGAACGTGCCTATACCAGAAGCACTCTCGCGCGTCACTTGCAGACCCTCTTTCGTGCCACATTCTTCTTCTGTCACCACCACGTCTTGCGCAACGTCGAAGAGTCGGCGGGTCAGGTAGCCGGCCTTTGCGGTGTTGAGTGCCGTGTCCGAGAGCCCCTTGCGCGAGCCGTGTGTGGTGATGAAGTATTCAAGCGGCGTGAGGCCTTCCTTCATCGACTTGGTAATCGGGAACTCAATCGCCTCGCCAGTGGGGCTTGCGATAAGGCCTTTCATACCGGCCATTTGTGTTACTTGGGCGACCGAGCCGCGCGCGCCGGAGCGCAACATATCGGATACCGAGCCGTCCACCGCCAAGGTCGAGGGAATTATTTTTTCAATTTCGGACTTTGCCGCGTGCCATATCTCGATGTTCATACGATAGCGCTCTTCCTCGGACAGCAAGCCGTTTTGCCAGTGCTTCATAATCTCTGCGGACTTTTTCTCTGCCCGACCGACAATTTCGTCTTTCTCCTTTGGGATACGGATGTCGTCCAGAGACCAGGTGATACCAGACTGTGTGACATAGCGGAAGCCGAAGTTTTTGATGCGGTTCAAGATATCAGGAATTTTATCGAGCCCGTAGCGCGCAATAAGGTCGTCAACCAGCTTGCCCAGCGACTTTTTGTCAACGGGATAGTTGATAAACGGATAGTCGCTCGGGAACGTGGTGTTAAAGAGCAGCCGACCAACGGTCGTCTCGAAAATTTGCCCACCAAACTGTGCATATTTTTCTTTTTCCGACGGCATCACTTTTACTTTTGCCTGAAAGCCAACGTGGCCGTGGTCGTACGCCAAGATAGCGGCATTAGGGCCCGGAAATGCGAGACCCTCCCCGCGCATCCCCGCGACTTCTTTGGTCATCCAGTAGGTGCCGAGTAAGATGTCGAGCAACTTGGTTGCGACCACTGGTTCGCCGTTGCCGGGTTTGAGGATATTTTTTGTTGCAGACATAATCTCACGTGCTTCGGTCTGTGCTTCGACCGAGAGCGGCACATGTACGGCCATTTGGTCGCCGTCGAAGTCGGCATTAAATGCCGGACAGACCAAGGGGTGCAGTTGTATCGCGTTGCCTTCGACCAGAATCGGCTGGAATGCCTGGATGCCGAGGCGGTGCAGAGTTGGCGCGCGATTGAGCAAAACGTATTTGTCTTTGATGATATCTTCCAAAATTGCCCATACCTCCGGCACACCTTCGTCGATAAGCCGACCAGCACCGCGGATGTTGTATGCAAGTTCTTTCTCCAACAATTTGCCTATAACAAACGGGCGGAAGAGTTCGAGCGCCATGTGTTTGGGCAAACCGCACTGGTTAAGCCGCAACTCGGGGCCGACAACGATAACCGAGCGGCCAGAGTAGTCGACACGTTTGCCGAGCAAGTTTTGGCGAAAGAGCCCGTGCTTGCCTTTGAGATTGTCAGACAACGACTTGAGTGGCCTTTGCCTGGCTTGGGTCGTTGCAGAAAACGCCGCACCGCCGTGGCGGATTGAGTTGTCGATAAGCGCGTCGACCGCTTCCTGCAAGATGCGCTTTTCGTTGCGCAAGATAACATCCGGTGCGTGGATGTCGAGCAGTTTCTTTAAGCGATTGTTGCGGTTGATAACGCGGCGATAGAGGTCGTTGACATCCGAGGTAGCGTGGCGGCCTCCGTCGAGCGCGACCATGGGCCGGAGCCCCGGCGGGATAACCGGGATACGCTTGAGAAACATCCACTCGGGGCGCACGTTCGCCCGCACCATGCCGCGTAACACCGAGAGGCGCTTACCAAACTTTTCGCGGTCGGCGGCGCTGCATTTAACCAACGCGAGCTCTGTGTTTGCAATCATGTCTTTGAGGTTGAGGTTACGGCAGAGGTCGTAGATTGCCTCGGCGCCGATGCCCGCCTCGAACATCGCACCGTACTTGATTGTGTAGCGGTGGTAGCGCGGCTCGTCGAGCACACTTCCGACATACAACTGTTCGATGTCGTGTTTTGCCTCGAGGAATAACTCCTTCATTTTGTCTTTGGATTTTTCGTCTTCAAGTTTTTTTAGTTTTGATTTATACTCGGCTTCAACCTCTTGTATGAGGCGCTCCTTTTCTTGTTTGTGGACAGCCGTCACCATGTAGCCTGCAAAGTAGACGACCTTTTCCAAGTCGCCCGAACCAATACCAAGCACCATCGCAAGACGCGATGGTATCGCGCGGAGGAACCACACATGCGCGACCGGCACCGCCAAGTCGACGTGACCCATCCGCTCGCGGCGGACAATTGCACGCGTTATTTCGACACCGCATTTTTCGCAGACGATACCTTTGTAGCGGATGCCGCGGTATTTGCCGCAATAACATTCATAATCTTTTTCGGGGCCGAATATTTTTTCGTCAAACAAAGAGTTTTTTTCCGGCCGCTGCGTACGGTAGTTGATGGTCTCCGGCTTGGTAACCTCACCGTGCGACCACTCAAGAATTTTCTCCGGGCTCGCGGGGCGTATGCGCACCGCGTCAAAGTCGGAGCTTTCGGCACCGGGTGTCTTGCGTGCACCGGAGACGGCACTGGAGCCCTTCATCAACTCGACATCGAGTGCCAAGCCACGCAGAGTGTGCAAGAGTACGTTAAATGACGCTGGGGCAGAGTGGTGCGTGATGCGCTCGCCACGCACGATAGAGTCGAACGCCGCCGAGCGGCCCATGATGTCGTCGGACTTAATGGTAAGCATTTCGCGTAGCGTATATGCCGCGCCGTAGCCGAGGAGCGCCCATACTTCCATCTCGCCAAAACGCTGGCCGCCGCCCTGGGCCTTGCCGCCGAGCGGTTGCTGGGTGATAAGCGAGTACGGACCAATTGAGCGCATGTGGATTTTATCCTCGACCATGTGAT
Source organism: bacterium (assembly GCA_030647845.1). Lineage (GTDB taxonomy): Bacteria > Patescibacteriota > Minisyncoccia > Phycocordibacterales > SBAW01 > GWA1-54-10. The sequence continues at coordinate 4,508 of JAUSIO010000050.1, read as the reverse complement.
GGAGCTTGAGGATATACATATAACCCACGGCGATGTCCTGCTCGAACGCCTCGCCCGTGCGGCCATCGTAGAGCTTCATCTTCCCGCTTTCGTTAAATCCTGCTTTTTTGAGTTCCTGGCGGATTTCTTCGTCGGTTGCACCAGCAAACGGCGGGCACACTGCCTGGTAGTTTAAGGTGTTCGCGGCAAGACCAAGATGTAGTTCCAAAATTTGACCAAGGTTCATACGGCTCGGCACGCCAAGTGGTGTCAAAATCACATCCACCGGGCGACCGTCTTCCATGTAGGGCATATCTTCCTCCGGCAAGATGCGCGAGATGACACCCTTGTTGCCATGGCGACCAGCAAGTTTGTCGCCAACCGAGACCGTGCGCAACTGTGCGACTTCTATATGTATCCGCTTGATGATACCGCTATCCAAATGATGCCCCGCTTCGCGGGAAAATACTTTGACGCCGATGATACGCCCGCGCTTGCTGTTTTCCATCCGCAAGCTCGAGTCTTTTACGTCGCGCGCTTTGTCACCAAAGATACTACGCAACAAGCGCTCCTCCGGCGTGAGCTGGGTCTCGCCCTTCGGTGTGATTTTACCAACCAAAATGTCACCAGGCCGCACTTCGGAGCCAGTGCGGATAATACCGTCTTCATCGAGATTACGGAGCTTTGTTTCCGAAACGTTGGGGATGTCGTGTGTTGTCTCTTCGGGCCCGAGTTTGGTGTCGCGGACGTTGCAGACGAACTCTTCTATATGTATAGAGGCAAATTTAGAATTTTTGACCATCCGCTCAGAGATGATGATAGCGTCTTCGTAATTGGCGCCCGACCAGCACATAAACGCGACGAGTGCATTTTGCCCCAGCGCGAGCTGGCCGTTATCCGAAGACGATGTGTCGGCGAGCAAATCGCCCTTCTTTACGTTGGCACCAACCGAAATAGCTGGTCGCTGGTGCAGTGTGGTAAAACCGTTAGTGCGGACAAAATTAACGAGCGGATATTCCAACTCTTTGCCTTTGGTGTTTTTGACAATAATGCGTTTGCCATCTGCGTGCACCACTGTGCCGTCTTCCTTTGCAACAATGAGGCGACCCGTGTCGCGCGCTGCGCGCGCTTCCATCCCCGTTGCCACCAAGGGGGCCTCGGGCACCAAACATGGTGTTGCCTGTTTTTGCATGTTCGAGCCCATCAATGCGCGGTTGGCATCATCGTGCTCCAAAAATGGAATCATCGAGGTGGCAATAGAAAATGGTTGTGCCGGGTCGACATCTATGTAATTGACTTGTGAGCGTGCCACGCGCGTCGGGGTGCCTCCCAGGCGTACTTCGACCATGTCCTCGACAATTTTGCCGCTCTCGGCCACGCGTGTCGCGCCGTGCGCAATAATCTGTTTCTCTTCTTCGGCGGCATTGAGGTACGCAACTTCGCCGGTGACGATGCCACTTTTAACTTTGACGTATGGCGTCTCTATCATCCCAAACTCGTTGATGCGGGCGAACGTCGAGAGACGCAAAATAAGGCCGATATTGGGACCTTCGGGCGTGTGTATCGGGCAGAGGCGGCCGTAGTGGCTTGGATGCACGTCGCGTACCTCAAACCCTGCGCGCTCCCTTGTGAGACCGCCTGGGCCAAGCGCCGAGAGGGTACGCAAATGCTCAAGCTCGGTCAAAGCATTTTCCTGCTGCATAAACTGCGACAACTGGTTGGTGGTAAAAAATTCTTTGATGCGCGCTTGGAGCGGCCGTGGGTTTACAAACTGTTGCGGCAGAGTCGCATCGGTATCAATGGTCGACATCCGGTCTTGGATGTTGCGCTTCATGTGCGTGAGCCCTACACGCAGACGCTGTTGGAGCATCTCGCCGACATACCGCACGCGCCGCGACCCCAGGTGATCAATATTATCCTCCATGGCGTCAGGGTCGTTCTCCAATTTGAGTACCTGGTCGAGCACCACAACCAAGTCATCGAGCGAGAGTGTTTTGCGAGTAAGCTCTTTTTCATCGAGTGACTTGTTAAAGCGCTGGTTAAAACGGTAGCGGCCAACGCGCGAGAGGTCATAGCGCTCCTCACTAAAAATCGAGTTGATATATTCCTCGGCATTCTTGGGCGTAGCCATGTCGCCATCGCGGAGACGCCGGTGGATTTCGATATACGCGTCCTCTAAGGTCTGCCCGGCATCCTTTTCGAGTGCGACTTCGAGCCACTTTTTGCCGTATTCGGAGCGTGAGAAAAGCGCTTTGATGTCGGTGTCATAGTGGGCGCCAAGCACACGCAATAGTGCAATTGCCGAGAACTTGCGTTTGCGGTCGATGCGCACTTGCAACTGACCGTCTGCATCGGCTTCGATTTCTATCCACGCGCCGCGTGCGGGGATTATTTTGGCGCCAAAATGGCGCTTACCCTTGACCTCGTCAGCGGTAAAAAAGACGCCATAGGAGCGCGCGAGTTGCGGGACGATAACGCGCTCGACACCGTTTATCACAAACGTGCCGTGCTCGGTCATGAGCGGAAAATCGGCAAGGAAAATTTCTTGCTCTTTTTCGGTACCTTGTGTTTTATTCTTCAGGCGGACAATCGCGCGCAGGGGAATGTCGAGCGACATTTTTTGTGCTTTTGCGTAATGTTCATCGTACTTGGGCTCCCCGAGCTCGACTTTGACAAACTCTAGGTCAAATTTTTTGCCCGAATAGTCTTTTATTGGGGTGAACTCTTTAAAAATTTCCCTTACACCATCCTTGAGAAGTTTGTCGAACGAGTCGACCTGTGCGGCAACGAGATTAGGTGTCTCAACACGCGGTGCACGGAACCGGCTAAAAAACTTTTGTTCACGCATAACGCTAGATAATTAGTGAGTAGAGGACGGATAAATGGAACAAAAAAATCGAGCGTCTTTTTCTAAAATCTAACCTTCCAATGTAAAACACAAAAGCGAGGGCGTATAACAACGCTCCCCTGCTCAGCTTTACCGCTTAGCCCCTGGCACTGTGCCTAGTTATGTAATTGCCCTCGAAACCAAAGCCCTCAAAACTCACTCTAGGTCCTTGCCTTGTTTCGCTACCCAGTATACTCGGCATAAAAATGCTGTCAACTACTTTTCCCCACCACTCCGCCTTCGGCTTCGCGGCGCACGCACAAAGAAAAAGACCCCGCTAGGCGGGGCCGAACCGAACTACTTCACTACCGAAAGATCGGACTTGCTCCTGTCCGGAACCGGAGCCGCTACCACGTCGTTAGTAGCGTGGGGGCAGTCCTTCGGACAAACCCACGCTCTCCCACCGTCCATTTTGACCCTGGAGCGGCCACACGAACTGCGCGGACAGGCATGTATTGGCGGTTTGCGTTTGTCTTTACTGGTTGCGAAAACTCCATTCGCCCCGTTCATAGTCGTTTCCCCCCGCTAACTGACCAAAGAATGCTCAAAAGAGCGGCGACCCTTGGGTTTAGTTATAGAGCCGCGCTCTAACGCAAAACTGGCACGACCCCTCCTAACGATCGGAGTCCTCCCTCCCCCGTCTCTGCCTCCATTTTTTTGCCCGTTTTGGTTGCTGCCGTTTTTTTTCCCGCTTGGTTTGACCTTCGGCATTACCCACCTGTCTTCTAGGTTGCACAGTATGCGGCTCCCCTGAGCACGCACTTTTGCAAGGTACTACAAAGTTCTGCGTCGAGTCAAGTTTTTATGCACAGCCCCACTCCGCAGGCCTCGCCTGCGGAGGTTTTTACTAGTGGGGGTTACTTCTCTTTTTGCTGCGCAACTTGTCGATGTTTGCATGATGTCCAGATAATAAAATTTTTGGAACAGCATATTTTTTATTATGATATATCAAAATCTCCGGCCGGGTGTACACATCGCTCGAGGCGACACGACCCTCCTCGAGCGATTCGAACTTCCCCAACACGCCGTAGATTTGTCGCGCGGTCGCATCGATAATAGCCAGCGCTGGCACCTCGCCTCCGGTTAAAATGTATGGTCCGGTTGAAACTTCATCTACCAAAAATCCCCGAGCTTTGAGCACTTTCTTAACCCGCGCATCAAGCCCCTCGTACCGACCGCAGACAATAATCACGTCTTTATATCTTTTTGCCAAATTTTTTGCATACGCATTCGTCAGCTGCTTCCCGCCTACTGCAGTAATAATTATTTTTGTTTTTCTCCTCAAGCCTCGCTTCGAGATACTTTTTTGGATTGATTCGACCGCTTTTATAATAGGCTCGGCTTGCAAGACCATGCCCGGGCCACCGCCGTAAGGCCGCTCGTCGGCCTTGCCCCATTTGTTTGTGACAAAGTCGCGCAGTTGGTAGGTCTTCACCTTCAACTTCTTATTTTTTTGCGCGCGCCCCAAAATCGACGCGTTGCAATATGCACCCACCACTTCTGGAAATAAAGTAACAACGTGGAAGTTCATCTCTAAAAGCTACAAATCCAAACCTTCCATTGCTTCGTCGACTGACTTCATTGCGGGGGATGCGGGAGCATCGTGGCTACCGTCCCAGCCGGTTGTGGCGCTGCCGCCGCC
>JAUSIO010000002.1 GCA_030647845.1 bacterium | reverse complement strand
CCGCCCAAATATCGGTATCTACGAGTCCCGTCGCATGGCCCGGCAAAAGCCTAAAAGTCCATAGTTTACGCCATTTTTCCATTACCGAGAGTAAATTTCTCTGCACTTCAGCGCCCAAATACCTTACGGTTACGCCCTTTTCAATACGCTTTAATTCATAGTGGTCTGCCTCAGCACCAAAAATAGCCAAAAACCGCTCGCTGGGGCCACAAATGGCGTCTACTTGTGTGCCGGGCTCAGTTCGCTCAAGAAGGTCGTATTGATGGGCTACAAACGCCGCATCGCCTTGAAATACCTCGAAGTTTTGCTCCAAAGCCCCTGCAAATCGGTTTTGGAGCTCCTTGGCTATCGATTGAGCGGTAAACCTTTTTTCCTCGATCAGTGAGAGCAGCCGGTTAGGGGTTGAGGCGCTAAATTTCTTTCGCCCCGATTCAACGACGTGCTGAGCCAGGCCAAGCTCCTCAAGTTTATTGAGAGAATCGTACACAAATTGCCCATGGAGACCGGTCGCCCGAATAAGCTTGCTGGTACCCGTATTCCGCCGTGGCAAAAGGGCCAAATACACCCGGCCTTCCTTGTCGGTAAGCCCAAGATTTTCGAGCTTTTTGAGCAAATCTTTGTCAGTTTGTTCATCAAGATTCATTGACAATAGTCTAGCATACCCTTATTTTTCAATCAATTTTTCTCAATTTTTCATCATCAATTATTCTTGACATTTATTCCCCTATCACAACTAAAGTGTTTTATAGGAATGCTGCGGTTTTTTCTTTTGGTATACTTACGGATATTAGGAGCTAAACTGAATTTTATGCCAAATCTCGAAGAGGGTCCGTCAATAGAAAATGTTCCAGAGGGGCTTGTGAGTGCGATACGGGAGAAGATGGGTTCGGAATTGAAGCGCGTGCCCGAAACTGAACAAATTATCCTTATAAAATTGGCGGCTCAAGACCTAAATGAACAAATTTTAGCGGCATACAAGCGCGCAAAAGAAAAAAGAGACGCAGTAAGAGGTCCCGCGAGCCTAACGGTTAATCTCGACAAAGAAGGGAGAGTGCTGGGTCGCGAAAACGAAGACGAGTTTGGCAAAGCAGCGTGATTTTTTTATTTAAGCTCAATAACAACGGGGCAGTGGTCGGAGCCTAGGACTTTGGGCAAAATTGAGGCTGATTTGAGGCGGGGGAGGAGCTTTTTGGAGACAAACCAGTAGTCAATACGCCAGCCGACGTTGCGGGCGCGGGAATTGGCCCAGTGCGTCCACCACGTGTAGTGGCCGTTGCCTTTGGGGGTGAAGTGGCGAAACGTGTCGACAAAACCTGCTGAAATTATTTTGTCGATCCCTTCGCGCTCCTCTTTAGTAAATCCGTGCTCGCCCTCGTTTGCCTTGGGATTGGCAAGATCGTCGTAAGTATGGGCGACATTAAGGTCCCCGCAAAAAACTAACGGCTTTCCGTGTGGTGAGCCTGTCGAACCATTTTTTTCGAGTTGTTTACAATATGCCAAAAATGCCGGGTCCCAGAGCTTGTGGCGAAATGTGAGACGCGAAAGGTCAGGCTTGGAGTTGGGAGTGTAAACATTGACGACGTAAAAGTCCTCTAACTCGACTGCAATGACACGGCCCTCGGCATTGGCATCACCGTATGAGTCGGCTAAATTGAACCCGCCTCGACTCGACGTCTTCGGCGAGGCGGGCTTTTTGGCACTGTCCTCGGGCAATCCGAGTAATACATTTTTTACCTTTAAATCTTTTTTTACAAAGATGGCTGTGCCCGCGTATCCTTTCTTTCGAGTAGAAGAGTTCCAATACTCCTCATACTCAGGCAGGTCAATAGTAGCCTGTCCCTTCTCGGCCTTGGTTTCCTGCAAGCAAATAATATCGGGCTTTTCCGTCTGTATAAAAGGCAAAAACAAATTTTTGTTATGCACCGCCCGAATCCCATTGACGTTCCAGGACACTAATTTCATGCTCACATACTAGCAGATAATTATTTACTTGTTTTTAAGATTACCTTAGGGTAAACTTAGGGAATGACTAAACATGCTTTGGTCGGTCTCAAAGAATTTCGGGAAAATCTCGATAAATACGCGAAGGCAGTCGGGCGGGGCTCCTCGTACACTATTTTGCGCCGCTCTAAACCCCTCTTCCGTATCGCCCCGGTAGATACCGGTGACGATGCGGGGTTTGAGGTATTGTTTGATGCCACGCGCGACAACGGCGGCAAAGGTATCCGAGCGGATGCGCTGCTCTTGGCTCTCAAACGATTGAGAGCTCGGCATGGATAAAAACGAGAAATTTTTACGCAAGCTGTCACCCAAGCAGCGCGATGTCCTGCAAACCCTAGTCGAGGCTATCCTCTCTGGGAACACGGAGCTGCTGCGCATCACCAAACTTAAAGGGGTTGACTCATACAAGGTGCGCAAGGGCGATTTCCGCATCGTCTTTCATTACGGAAAAGACATGGCCATAATCGACCGCATCATCTTCCGCAACGAAAGTACCTACAAGAATTTGTAACTATTCTCTAATTCGCGCGAATATACCGATAAAGAAAACCCGCGCGGTATAAAACCGCGCGGGGAATTTAGCTTACTGCGACTCGTCGCTTAAGCTCCTCGAAGTCCTCGAACGAGCAATTTTCTTTCGCGATTGCCCATATCGCGCCAGCTTCCATTCCTTCCGCCCGCATGTCCGGCGAGGCAGAGAACATAACAACCGGGGGAAGGGCGAGGCCATGGCCTTTCCAAGCCCGTAACACCTCAGGCCCATTGCCGTATGAGCCTAGGTCCCCGTCCAGAATCAGCACATCGAACTTTTCTTTTCCGAGCTTTCGAGTCGCCTCGAACGGCGTTGTAACGTAGCTCACCGTATCGCTTGCATACCAAGCATTCAGTAGCGGCTTGATGTCTTCGTAGTGGTCGTCCAGTACAAGAATATTCATCTGCGACTCCTGTTAAGTTGTGAAGAACGTGCTCAATGAGAATCCGAGTTATTCGGGTTCTCAATAGAGGGGAGGAGCGTGAGCTCCTCCCGAGTCTTAAATATTTTTTCCTCCTCCGACGCGGATGTCGAAGGTTGTGGAGTCGTGCCACTTCTGGCCGTTGTTCCACGCGGCAACTGTAAGTCTCGGGCGACTGTTCTCCATGGCAACCTCGGCTTTGAAGTCGAGGCCAACAAAGTAGAACCGACCGAAAGGATGCCGTAGGCCCGTGCGGAATGGCCCGGCCTCGCCGATGCCACACCCCCGCATCCACACATAGACCTTGTATTGGTCTATGACCGCGTCGTACGGCTGGTCGGCGTGGACCGCTGGGATAACAACCAGATGCGCATTGGCCGCATCCTCGAGCTTGTTACCCTGCCCGTCGAAGGCGATCGGATCGTGGTGGCGCATCCACCGCTCGCCGAACGACTTTTGGACGTATTCGGCGAACGCCGCCGGGTCCTTGGTCACTGCATCCAGTTGACGCAACCGCTCTACGGCGGCTTTGTGGCCCTTGTAGTCGAAGCTCACCACCTTGTCGCGACCGCGGTTGAAGCGGTACACGGTGATGCGGCCGTCGCCGGTTGCCACCGCATAGGTGACCTTGCTCGGCGACTCCTCGAGGATCGAGGCGACGCCAAACTCGTGCTCCCAGTGGTCGGCCTCATGAGCGCGCGCCGCCCGGTACTGGAGCCGGCCGGTAGTATGCACGCAACCCCACAGCTCGCTGCGCTTCTGCTCGAGCTTAAACTCGTTGAAGTAAGCACAGCCGTGGTTTTGCACCGCATCAAAGTCCCTTTTGACGATGATGCGGAAGTAATCCCCTTCAAGCTTGGGGCTTTGGACCATATCCAGATACTTCTGAACCAGATCGGGGATAGCAGCGAGCTGTTCGTTGCTACGGAGCTCGTCTGCAGAGCGCAGGCTCAGGATGGTGGTCGTGGTCATGATAGTCCCCTTTGTGTATGGGCAGGATTGCCCTATGTGTTTGAGCTTCTGGACACTAGAATAGACTATATAACATCATTTGTCAAGTATTTGGAGAGGAAGTGTTGATTTTTTTAGACAACAGTGTATACTGGACACATGCCAGCATTTAAGAAAGCCCTCG
>JAUSIO010000074.1 GCA_030647845.1 bacterium | reverse complement strand
TTGTCCAAAGTATATGTGGTACTCGTTTTCCGCTCTATAGCTTTTTGCCAGTGACCCGACTGTATGCACAAAGGCACTAACATCCCCTTCTATCTTCACAGTCGCTCCCTGCAATGTACCTATCATAAAAAATTTTCCGCTTTGCGTGCTACGAACCGACCAACCGGTGAGGTCAACGCTGTCGTCCGCACCAATCAATAACCAGTCCTGCTTTGCAGGATGAACTGCATAAGCAGGAGATTTAATGAAACGCGGCAAGGCTTTTTGCGATACTGCCGGTGAAGATGATTTTGAGGCCGATTGAATGTGCTCATACCAATACGCCCCGCCGCTGACGGCGAGGACGCCTAAAATCGCTAGCAGGACCGGGAGCCAGACGAAGCCGCGTGAGGTGCTCATACTTGCTTATAACTATACAGTCTTTTTAAATCGACTGGACATCGTAGCCGCCGCTGAACTCTCTATCCAACGTGTCGGGGTGGCCCACGCGGGAGTATGCCCGCATGCCCGAGAGCATGCCTAAACTTAAAAATTCAACCAAGATGTGTGAGCCGCCGTAACTCATGAACGGTATGGTGGTGCCGGTGACTGGCAATACGCCGAGGTTGATTCCTACGTGCAATACAAAGTGCGCGGCAAAATAAAATAATACGCCGAAGGCGAACAGCGTTTCAAAATTCGACGCGCCATGGAGTGCCGACACTAATATACGCCAAAAAATAATTCCGTAGAGCGCAAAAACGATGAGTATCCCGACGAACCCCCACTCCTCGGCAAAAGCCGCAAATACAAAGTCGGTCTGGTACTCGGGCAAAAAACGCAGTTTGCTCTGTGTGCCGTAGCCGATGCCTTTGCCGAGGAGTTGGCCCGACCCCACGGCAATAGTTGACTGGTAGGCGTTGTAGCCGGCACCGCGGATATCTCCCGAAGGATTGATAAAGGTGAAGATGCGCTGCTTTTGATAGTCATGAAAGCCAAAAAACCACAACCCTCCGAACGCGGCTATCCCGAGCAGAAGCACCGCGAGAACATGGGTGCGCGAAAGACCCGACACCAGCACCATGCAAAACCAAACGAGAAAGACGATGATAGCCCCGCCGAAGTCGGGCTGAAGCGCGACCAATATACACACAAGTGCCGCGTACGCGCCCGACACAAGGATGTGGCGGATGTTGCGTATTTCGATATGCCGCCGCGAAAAATATTTGGCGAGCGTTATGGTGAGCGCAAGCGTGGCAAACTCTATCGGCTCAATACCGAGGCCACCGAACGAAAGCCAACTTTTGGCGCCCTTAACCGCGGTACCGAGCACAATAAGAAAAAGAAGCGGCACGATAAGCGCAACATAGATGCTGGCGGCGACCGAGCTGATGCGCAAAAAGCGCCAGTCGACAGAACTCGCGGCAAAAAAAACCACCACCCCGATAGTTATCCATATCACCTGCCGCACAAAAAACGGGTCTTGCCCGGTAAACGAGTTCATGGTTAAGAGCCCCAGGCACGAGAGCGCCATCGCTACGCCAAAGAGTATCCAATCGACCGAGCTGGTTTGGGACGTAAGTTTGAATGGGGTCATAAGGGAACAGTTTATGTAAGGGGACACTTATGCCGTTCATAACGGCACGCACAGCGGCGCTAGAACGAAGGTAGGACGATAATTTCGAATCGCACCGTGTCTGGCACACCTTGTGGCCAAGTAAAGACGAGTGATTCCTGCGAACGGCCCACAATGCGCGGGATGACGCTTTTGCTCGTCTCAATTGCGGTATTGTTTTGGTCGTATAAAATCGCTACCACCGAAATATTTTTAACATCTGCGACAGCATTGTTGATTAGTGTGGCCGAAAGTTTTGAGTAATCACCAGTATGCGTTGGCTGCGAGACGATGAGTTGCGGGTAAGTGCCGGCGGGAATTTTGTTCCAGATCGCAGGCGGATCGTCGGTAAAATCAAATTCTGTATGGGCGACCACGCTATTCCCCACTTGTATATTCGACTCTATAATAGGGACGGTTTGCAATGGAGGTATGTTGACCACTCCCTCACGGTGCCCCACTAAAATATTTTTACTGTCGTACAGCGCAAAAGAATACGGTACGTTGCGCGCGCCCGCGCCGATGTTGTTGTTTTGCACATACGCGACCGCGCTGTAGACGCCTGGGTTGGTGAGGAAGGCGCGTTTCCACTGTACAACGGGCGGATGCGCAGCATCTGCGCAAATGAGCGAGCAGGAGTTGCCGCCGCAATCTACCCCGGTCTCGCTACCGTCTTGTTTGCCGTCAAAGCACGTAGCGGGCGCGGTAAAAAAAGTTTCGTATGCAATGATCAACAGTATAAAAACAATAACAGCCCCCACGCCGCTGTACAACAATTGTCGCCTCCCGCTCCACGTAAACGCCATGGAGCTATTGTACCAAGTAAATAAAAAACCGCATCAATTAAGGCTCGTTTGGCACAAAAATTTCGGTACACTGTACCCGGCATCTAGCTACTCTTGCCTCCCGATTAAGGAGACTACCATCGCCACTAACAGGCTTAACTTCCGTGTTC
>JAUSIO010000069.1 GCA_030647845.1 bacterium | reverse complement strand
GGCTGATGCAAATCTCTTTGCCTCCTCCGGTGTCTCCACGTACATCTTCCAGTTTCCGACCACCAGAGGTTTCTTTATCATGAGGGTATTATAACCCAGTAGAGGCGTATGGTATCAGAGCTTTGGATTGACTGAAGGAATAAATAAATGTAATCTCTTTTTAGACGTAACCGGAGGAGCAAACGATGAGGAACGCTCAAACTGAGTTGCTACCCCTTCCGCCTCTTAGCGGACTGGTCGAGAAGTTTCGACACGCCGTGGCTGCCCCAGACATGGGTAAAGCACGCGAGAATATCGTCGCACATCCCGAATGTGACGCGGAATTTATCGCCACGCTTTTGACTGGCAAAGAACTACATCCGCCACATGGGCCTCGCAACAGTAGCCGAACATGGAATAACGAGAATCTCTTTCTTATAATGTTTGAAGACCCAGAACTAACCTTCGCGCAAGCGCTTGCAGTCTGGGAACATCCAAACTTCCGAGGATACATCGGCTCCCAGTATCCACCAACAGGCGGACTCTGCCAGCTTTTCCGGAGGCTCGAGCGCGAGGAGCAGTTTGCCGCCATAGAGAACTGGATTGCGGCGCATGGCGTCGAGCACTCAGACTGGATTGGCAAAAACTTTCTCAAGGACATGTTCCGGTGGTTGCCGTTGCCTGCCGACGGCACCGCAGAACACATTCGAGAAATGGTCGTCTGGGCCCTGTGTCTAGGATATCAGGACCCACAAAGGGACCGAGGCAAGTTTCTCGACATGCTCCGGTTGATGAAAAAATACGTTACGTGCTAACCCGCCCCACCAAGGCGGTTTTTTCTTTGCAAAAATTACTCCGAACTCGCGCGCAACAAATCCTCGATACTCACCAAGCCCTGTGCGGCTTTGAAGAGTGCATCCTCGAGGAGCGAGAGGCCTTGGTAGTTGGGACAGACAACCTCTTGGATACCAACCATTCCTTTACCTGCCTGCGCAGGCAGGTATCCACCCTCACAATGCTCACAACCAACTGCTCGTGCGCGGTAAAAGGTGAGGTCCTTCCACGCAAGTTTTTTGCCAACAATCTCTTCTTCTTTAAGCGCCGCGAGTACGCGGCCAAAGCTCGCCCCATTTTCCTCCAGCGCGGCAAACTCGGCGCGCGTTGGGGTATAGGGCTTTTTGCAGTGCTGACATAATTTTTGCATCAGCTCTAAGAATATTGTTACTGTTGCATCAGGGACAAGCGATACATCTTGCGCACCAGCCAAGACAAACACTCCTCGTTGCGCAACACTTGAGGCGAGCGTGGCCACCTCCTCTGTATCTATATTCCCGACCATCACAATATCCAGGTCTTGACGCAGGAGCGCACGAAGCCCCGCAAGCGTACTCAACCCTATATCAGACCGCACAGGTGTTTGTGCAACGTGCAGCAATCGATATTCAATTTTTTCTTCAATCGTCGCCAGTGCAACCCCCGGCTCGTTTAAAAAATCGAGTAGTGTGTATAGCGTGGTGGTCTTGCCCGCCCCCGCGGGGCCACACACTAGCACAAGCCCCGAGCGCCGCTCGAGCGCCTCGTGCAAACACTCGAGCGACTCGCCGTGGAAGCCCAGTGCGTGCAGAGTAAACCCTTTTTGCCCCAAGCGCTCGCGCGCGAGCCGCAACAAAACTTTTTCTTTACCCTGAGCAGAATCGAAGGGACCAGCGATTGGCAGTGTCGAAACACTCACTGCGACCGTCTCCCCAGCGTGCTCAAATTTAAACCGACCCTCTTGCACCGCAGTTGCAACTGGAAACAATTTTGCGAGCGATTTTATTTTTTCTACAATAAAAGCGCCCGCTTCCTCGGGGAGCCGCATCGCCTCGTGGAGCATTCCGTTGATGCGATATCTCACCAATGTGCCAACGAGTGCGGGCTCGATATGTATATGCGAGGCGTGGCTCAACAGTGCGTGACGCAGGAGCGAGTCGGCGGCCCCCGCGCCCTTCTCGATCATGCCGGCGAATTTTTCTTTGAGATGCTTTTGATATATAAGGAGTGCCTGTTTTATCGAGTCGCCCGTGGTCAAACGCGCCTTTATTTTGTGCTTTTGCCTCAAAAAATCAACCGCGCCGAGGTTAGCGATATCAAGCAGTGCGACTTCGAGTACTCCGCCTGCCCCGACCGAAGCGTCGGGGTCGTCCGCGCGATATGCAACTATGTTGTGGGTGCGCGAAAGCGGTTCGGGTATCAAGACAAGTGCCTCGAGCGAAATGTCGTCGCGCCCCAACACGACAAACGGGATGCCGAGCATGTGCGCTGAGGCACGGCGCACGTCATCTGCGCCGACGATGCCTTGTTCAACCAGTACATCCGAAAGCGTTTTACCTCTTCGAGCCTGAGACTCTCTGAGTCGAACGACCTGCGTGTCTTGTGGTGAGCTTTGTCGAACTAGTCCAAACACATCCTCAAGTTGCCTGCGTGACACCAACCCCGCGGTAAGCAAAAAATCCCCGAGCTGTACGTCATCAACCATACGCGTATTATAAGCTTGACTTTAATATATACATAGTAGTATAGTTGCGATATCCTGTAGACCGCCCCGAGTGGGTGGTTTTTTCTTGCCCCGAGCAGGGTCGAGGGGCTTTACCGGATATAGAGAACTACCACTCCCTTCGGTTCGGGGTTCTCAAAATTAATATTCACTATCATTCATTTAATTTTGGAATATGTTTGACCTAAAAGTAATGAACTCGGTTCTCGGCGAGCTCGAAGAAGAGCGCGGCATCCCGCGTGAGAAGGTTATCGAGGCAATCGAGGCCGCCCTCGCTACCGCCTACAAAAAAGAGTACGCGAAGCGCGGACAAATCATCCGCGCACATTTAGATTTGAATACTGGCACTACCGAGTTCCAGCAAGTCAAAGAGGTAGTTGACGAGAGTACTGTGCGTTTTGTTGACCAAGAACCCGAACAATCCGGACTTTCTAATATCCAGCCTCCAGTATCCAACACAGAAGTTGGCGAGGATAAACTTCCGGAGCTTCCAGTGTTTAACCCCGAGCAACACATCATGCTCCAAGATGCCAAGCTGATTAAGCGCACCGCCTCGGTCGGTGATGAGTTGGTGTTTGCGCTCGAGGCAAAAGAGGACTACGGTCGCATCGCCGCACAAACCGCCAAGCAAGTTATCATCCAAAAAATCCGCGAGGCCGAAAAGGTCTCCGTGGTGGCCGAGTACGGCAAACGTCAGGGCGAGATAGTCTCCGGCACCGTACAGCGCATGGAGCGCGGCAATATATATGTCGATCTCGGCCGCGCCACTGGCATCTTGCCATACGATGAGCAAATCCCGGGCGAGCGCTACCGCCAAGGCGAGCGCATTCGCGGGCTTTTGTATCAAGTAGAGGAGAGCCCACGCGGTATCTACCTAAGGCTTAGCCGTGCGCACCCCGACTTTCTTAAAAAACTGTTCGAGATGGAGGCACCCGAGGCGGCACACGGCACTGTGGTATTTAAGGCGATTGCCCGCGAAGCGGGCAGCCGCTCGAAGGTTGCGGTTACCTCGACCGACCCGCACGTCGACCCGGTTGGCTCGCTTGTCGGCCAGCGCGGCGTACGCGTCTCGACCGTTACCTCGGAGCTCGGCGGTGAAAAAATCGACATCATAGAGTGGTCAGAAAATCAAAAAACATTTATCGAGGAGGCACTCTCACCCGCACGCGTTACCGAGGTCGAGCTCGACGAGCAAGAGCACAAAGCGACGATTAAAGTCGCCGAAGACCAGCAGAGTTTGGCGATTGGCCGCGGCGGGCAAAACGTGCGCCTTGCCGCCAAGCTCACCGGCTGGCGCATCGATATCCAGTCGACCCGTGGCCTGCCTGCGCAGGCAGGCGCAAAGATTGCCGACGTGTCGCCCGAAGCCTCGGCGGAGGGAGGGGCAGAAATTTCAGAAACCCCCGCAACCGAGTAACGAAAAGTTATTTTGTGTTATAATAGCACCATGTCCAAGGTGACTATCCAAAAAAATGAATATCAGAGTTTGAAGCGCCAATCAACGGCGTATCGTAAGCTTGCTGGGCGGATTTTCGAGGCCGTAGTAAAAGACGATATTGTCACTGTCGTGCAAGATTTCGCGCACACTAACCTGTATTCAAAAGAATTTCTCGCCGAATTCGAAAGCGGACTTCGGAAGTCGACCTACGGCAAAGCATGAAAATTGTTTCGCTGCGTACGGATTTAGAAACGTATCTGCGTGAGCGCCAATTAATTACAAAGTGGAAGAAATCTGCAAAACTGTTCGAGGCAAATATTCGCCACCCATCGCTTAATACAGAACTTCTGCAACCACACTGGCGTGGCATTTATTCGTTTCGTATTGACCGGAAATATCGAGCGCATTTTTTTATCACCCCCAAAGGAGGCGCGGAAGTATTTCTCATCACCAATCACTATAAAAAATAGGGTTTCCTTTTTTTATTTTTCCTATATACTGTTTATATGAACCTATGGCACGACATCACCCCGGGCAAAAAGTGCCCCGAAGAAATAAACGTCATTATCGAGACTCCGCGCGGTTCGCACAACAAGTACGAGATAGACAAAGACACGGGCTTGATTAAGCTCGACCGGGCAAACTACAATGCGGCTCCGTACCCGTTTGAATACGGCTTTGTGCCGCAAACCTACTGGGACGACGGCGACGCACTTGACGTTATGTTGCTTTCCACCTACCCGCTTATGCCCGGCATTTTGGTTAACGCTCGCCCTGTCGCACTTATGGAAATGACCGACAGCGGTGAGTCGGACTGGAAGATACTGGCCACCCCGGTCAACGACCAGCGCTGGGAGGACGTGCAGGACCTCAAAGATATAAACCAGCATAATCTTAAAGAATACAAACTCTTCTTTGAGACGATAAAACAGCTCAAAGAAAAACCGGCGGTAGTCGTGGTGCACGGGTTTAAACCCCGCGCCGAGGCGTTGGAAGCAATCCGCAAAAGCATCGAGCTCTACAAGCAGAAGTTTGCAAAATAGCGAAGTAATATAAATTTGGGGGTACAATAGCGGCATGAGTGAAGCTGTCGAAACGCAAGAAAAAAAATCTTCGCAAGCGGGACCCGTTGCCGCGGCAGTTATTATCGTACTTATTTTTATACTCGGCGGCGTATATTTTTTGGTCACGCAAGAGCAGCGCATCCGCGCACAGCACCAGCAAGATTTGCCGGCTCCGTTGCCGCAGGCGTAGAGCCTGTGCTAGTATCGCGCAATGATATCTTCTGGGCAATTTGAAGAAACAGCAAAAACGTTTATCCGCAAGGCACTGCCGGAGTCGGAGGTAGAGCTTGTGGGAGAAATTCCCTACGACGCACTTGCGCCTTACCGAGAAGAGGCCCTCAAACATATTGTGAAAAATTTAGAGCTGCCCGGTTTTCGCCGTGGACACGTGCCACCAGGAATGGCTCTACAGAAAATTGGAGAGCTGGGGGTATTGGAAGAAGCGGTAGAAATTTTTATCCGCGATTTTTACCCCGCACTTTTGACAGCACACAAGGTTGACGCGGTCGGCCGCCCCGATATCCGTATCACTAAGTTAGCGCCCCAGAACCCGGTCGGACTCACCGTGCGCGCGGCGGTCTACCCTGAAGTAGCAGTGCCCAAAGATTGGAAAACACTCGCAGAAAAATTCCCGCTCGAGGCATACCTTGGTGAGTTGCCTAAAACAGACCCGCCACCCTCGCCCGGGGACGAGCAGAAAGCACGCGACTATATGGCGCGCGATAAGCGCCGCGGCAAAATCATTGATGCATTGCTCGAAAAAACTAAAGTCGCGGTGCCAGCTATTTTTGTCGAAAGTGAGTTGGAAAAAATTATGGCGCAGATGAAGGAGGACGTAACGAAGTTCGGTTTAAAATTCGAGGACTATTTAAAACAGATGCAAAAAACCGAGCCGCAGGTACGCGAGGAGTTCCGCGCGCAGGCACGCAAACGTGCCGTGCTCCAGTTGGCACTCAACAAACTAGCTGATGACGAAAAAGTGGTTGCCAACCCCGAAGCGGTCGAAAAGGAAATGAAACACGCGCTCGAGCACTTCCCCGACGCCCGCCAAGACTTGGTGCGCATCCATATCGAAACCGTCCTCCGCAACGAACAAGTGTTGAAACTGTTGGAGGGAGAAAAGTAGTTTGCTACACTTTATGATATGGCAACTTATACATCAAAAATAGTCGAGTTCGGGGGTCAAGCGTGTCTAGTTTTCCCCGATGAATTATGCAAAGAAACAGGTATCAAAGTCGGCGACACGGTAGATGTGGATTATGATAATGACCGAAACTGCATCATCGTAAAGCTAATAAAAAAGTAAAAACCGCCTGATTGCTCAAGCGGCGTGGTCAGGGGCCTCGGTAAACTTGATAGTAGAGACGCTTGTAACCATCGCCGTTGGAGATGGTGCACTGGATGAGCACACCGAGTGCAAATAACCGTGCACACTCCAATGCCTCCGTTTCGGTCAGTCTCCCAGCCAAGCTTTGTTGGGCAAGATACTCGGGCCGCCCAACAGCAACATCCGGCTCGCCTTGTCGTTCGAGACTCGCTCTGTCGTTCCCAAGATAGAGTGGGCTGTACAAAAGCGCGCGCTCCGCGAGCTCGCCCAAAAGCCCCCCGATTGTCGCTCCGATACCCAGGACGTCAGCCACTGACAACAACATAGGATTCCCTCTCCTACTATTCCGTTTTTTAAACTAAAGGAAAGTGTAGCGCTTGTCAAACACTTTTAGACAAGTGGAATAAGTTAGATTTCTCTGACCGTTACGTATTTCATAAACATTTACAACTTCTTGATGGACGAAATATCCAAGGTGGTTTAACTACGGGAACGAAAATCGGGACATCAACTTCACAGAAGTTTGCGATGTACGGAATTACTCCTGTCATTCAAGCAAATGCTATCACCGCACCAACTGGCGGTGGAACGATTGACGCAGAAGCCCGCACTGCCATTAACTCTATACGAACCGCCCTAACCAATTTTGGTATCACCGCATAACACTATGCCCATAAACATACGAAATCCAGACGGAAGCTACACGGCATCAGCCGCAGGTACTACGCTCCCCACAACGGCTTACAGCGCGTCTGGTGGCACTACAGCGACCCCTATCAACTCGACTGTACTGACACCACAGAGTGCCATACAGCTACCACCTGCGCCTACGGACACCACTAACTACCAAGCAGATACGGCTGGCTATACTGCTATGGCGACAGCCAATGCTTCTGCACTGACTCCACTGGTAGACCCTGCAAACACTTCTACCTCTAACCTACAAAAACAACTAGAGGCAATGTTCCCCAAACCTACTTCTACTGCTGACACGTATCAAAGTACCTATGGCGTTTCACCTGAAACAGCTAGAGCGAACGAAACCGCCGCACAAAATACTTTTAACGTAGACCAAGCGGCAGTACAAGCGGCACAGGATAAATATAATGCTCTTAATGCTCAACTAGCAGGGTTCCAGTATCAACAAAATGCTCTTATACCCGCACAAGTAGAGGGACAAAATATAGGACGTGGTTCTATGTCGGCTATCGAGGGACAAACCCGTGAAGCACTCCGCGATAATATGCTCCGCGCCGCCCCAGTACAATTCCAAGCTCTTATAGCCCAAGCAGAACTGGCAAGCGCACAGGGCAAGGCAAACCTTTCGCAAGGTATCTTGCAACAAGCACAAGGTCGCATTGACGACTTCTTCAAGGCACAAGTTGCTGATAATGCCGCGCAGTATAAATACCGTACAGATATTATCGACAAGGTGTACGACTTCGCTACCAAAGCAGAACAGAACAGGTTGGACGAAATGAAGACACAAAAGGCAAATGAGTTTACTGTGCAACGAGATGCTCTTAACTACGCACAGACACTTGCCGGTGAAGCGATGAAGAATGGACAAGCAGATATTTCTGCAAAGATTTTGGCGTTAAATCCGAAGTCGGCTACATACCAAGCAGATGTAAGTGATTTGGCACAGCAGGCGTTTGAGAATACAGGTAACGCGAAAGGAACAACAACTACCGTGGCAGGATTGAACACTGGCAAAACATTTGTGAGTGGACAACTTCAATACTCGCCTACGCAGTACCAAAGCGACCAGCAGGAGCTTATTGCTACGCGCGGCCCCGACGGGTGGGTTGACCCCGCCGCATATCTTACAGGACTAAAAAATTGGACTACAAAAGGTGGCCTCCAATCTGACTTTTTACAACTGTACCCGATAAAAGATTATGTGAACCCCTTGAACACTTGGCCGCAGATTACTGCACTTGGTGGAGGAACAAAGCCCAAATCAACTTCCGACCGCTCTGTATAACACTATGGGATTGTTTTCTATAGAAAAACCAACTTCGACAGGGTTGTTTGCACGACCTCTACCTTTGCTTGCAAAACAAAATCAAGTTGCAAATAAACCACTACTTGAACCTATCCTCTCGCCTTTCCTTTCAGCAAACTTGGGTATGGGTAGGAGTACGCCGATGACGACAGAACCTAGCACATTATTGAAAGACTTGGGGCAAGGAATAGCCCGCACTTATGTTGCAGGAGCACAAGCTCTTACTACTGGCAAAGTTGGGGTGGGTAAAAAGGGATTGGAAATAGACTATGGTAAACCTTTTGTGCAAGAACAAGGCACAACATTTGGATATTTAACTGAAAATCTACTAGGAACTTCCTCCCCTGTTTCTCTTGCGGGAGAGGACAAAGCTATTCTAGGAGAAGATTGGGGAAAGAAAACTGGTGGAGCATTAAGTGGTGTACTGCTTACGGCGGACTTTTTTACTGGTGGTGCGGGTTCTAAACTTCTAAAACCTTTTGCACAGTTTGCGGCGAAAGCAACAAAAGTAGGAGATATAGCGATAGAAGCACAAAGAGTGTTTAAGGGTATACCAGCAGAGGAAGCCCTATCTTTGGGAGAGCGTTTTGCAAAAATCTCCGATGCAAAAGTCATAGAGGATACTCTGATAGGTCTTACCAAACAACCCCGCTCCTATATCCCTCTAGCACAGCGTGTAGCTCCTAAAACAGCCTCCTTACAGGACGTTCCGCCTACAGCGAAGCAAGCACCAAGGACAG
>JAUSIO010000065.1 GCA_030647845.1 bacterium | reverse complement strand
CAGCCACGGTGGAAGCAGAAAATCTATGCGAGTCCCGGTGGCACTCAAGGGGGCATTGTCGGTTTCCTGCTCCGCCGCGGGTTGGCAAAAGACGAGTCGCAAGCAAATATTATTTTGCTCGGGGTGCTGATTGCGACGGTTGCACTTATCGCTTGGGTGCTGTGGCCGAGCGCCTCCCAGCCTGCACCGACAAACCTGCCGCCACGCGGTACTCCCGGCGCGACTCAATAAGTTGTCCCCACGTTTCTCGCTACGCGATCTGTGTGGTGCTAGCATTAGTATATGAAGAAAGTGTACGACTATAAGAAAGACAGAGTCCTCGCCGGGATGATATTCGTGCTGTGGTCTTTTTCAGTACTCTTGCCATTTTTGCGTGTATACAATATCAACGACCACTCTGCGTCACAACCAATAGAGATGGTGCTCTTCACTTTTTATGTGTTTCTTAATATCGTTGCCTTTTTCTACGCGCTGCTCGTCTTCTCCTCTCTCACGAAGGCAAGCATGAAATCTCGTGACAAAGAAAAAAAGGTCTTGTTTTGGCGGATGCTTTTGTATGCGTACGCCCTTGTGGGTCTTTTGGCGGCAATCTATTTTACTTTACAGGAACTTGTTTGATGTGGTATGTACACTATCCGTGAGCGCATGGCTACTCCAGTCTCGGCTGGCTTTACACTCGTCGAGCTTTTGGTCGTTATTGCCATCATCGGTTTGCTTGCCTCTATCGTGTTTACGTCACTCAGTTCTGCCCGCGACAAGGGGCGCATTGCCGCGGGTCTAAAGTTTGAACACGGACTCCAAAACGCCGCGGCAGCTGCAGATGGGGGCTTTTGGCGGTTTGAAGAAGGAAGTGGGACAGTTATAAGCGATTTTTCAAATGGTGGCTCGGGCGGCACGCTTACCCCGGGGTCGGGAGGGTTTGTCTCGGGAGTGGGGAATACACCAACTGGTCAGGGTTACGCACTCCAACTTGATGGAGTAGCCACTAACGTGCAAATCACGCCGAGCACAGCACTTTCCAAAATTACAAACCCGGGTACACCGGGCTTTACCGTGGCGGTTTGGTTTAAAGCGTCTGGTCTACCACCAAGCAGCAATGATGGATATATAGTTTTTAGACAAGGAGTTCACGAAGGATTGGCTATGCGAAAGGCAACGGGAAACTTTTTAGGAGTACTGTGGCTTAATGCTCTATCTACCCAATTTATGGTGGATACTGGCATAAATATTAATGACGCCAAATGGCATTATCTTGCTATGTCGGTAAATGACGGGAAAAAGATAATGACGCTGTATCTTGATGGCAGAATAGTCAGTTCCACGAGCTATAGCGCTTCTGGTACGCTGTCTGCGTATTCTTCAATCTATATGATTGGGGGGAATCCGCCTGGCTATATGGCATACGGCATAGTTGACAATGCGATGTTCTTTGGTCAACCGATTAATTGATTAATGAGGGAGAAATCAGGTTATACTAAAACAAATGTTGAGTGATAAAGAAGTACGCGACATAGAGCTCAAAGCGGAAGAAATCCGCGAGACGATTATCGAGATGCTTGTTGCGGCGGGGAGCGGTCACACGGCAGGCCCTTTGGGTATGGCGGATATTTTTGCCGCGTTATATTTTCATGTATTAAAGCACGACCCACAAAACCCCGACTGGGCAGAGCGCGACCGTTTGTTTCTCTCCAACGGACACATCACACCGGTGCGCTATGCTGCGATGGCGCACGCCGGGTACTTCCCGGTGGAAGAGTGTTTAACTCTGCGCAAATTTGGCTCGCGCCTACAAGGCCACCCCGAGCGGTTGCGTTTGCCGGGGCTCGAGACAACGTCTGGCCCCTTGGGTAGTGGCCTTTCACAAGCATCTGGCTATGCGTACGGCGCGCGTATGGATAATAAAAAATTTCGCGTCTACTGCTGCCTTTCCGATGGCGAGCACGATGCGGGCAACACGTGGGAAGGTGTGATGTTTGCTGGCAATAACAAACTCAACAACCTCACGGCGATTATAGACCGCAACAATATCCAGATAAACGGGATGACCGAGGAGGTGATGCCGCTTGAGAATTTGCGCGCAAAGTACGAAGCGTTTAACTGGCATGTGCTCGAGGTCGACGGTCACAATGTCCGCGAATTTGTCGATGCCGTGGGCCAAGCAAAAGCGATTTTTGAGAAGCCAACGGTGATTATCGCGCACACTGTTCCAGGAAAGGGCGTCAAAGAAATCGAGTTTGACTACCGCTGGCACGGTAAACCACCAAACAAAGAAGAGGCAAAAAAATTTCTCGCCGAACTCCGCACCCTCCGTGGCAAAATCACGAGTGAAAATGAGTGATAATTATGGAAATCCGATTTTTTACCGACAGAGTTTATGACTTTCTTTACTCGTTATCACCTGTTCCACGTAGCCGTGTCGCCAAGGGTATTGCGCTTCTTGGACAATATGGTAATGAGCTCCGCTATCCACACACAAAAAAAGTCACTGCCGGAATCTTTGAATTGCGGGTACATGGGGATAAAAGTGTTCGGATTTTCTTTACATTCCATCGTTCCCGCGCTGTCATTTTGCATGCGTTCGTAAAGAAAACCGACAAGATTCCTCCACGAGAACTTGAGAAGGCGAAGCGGTTGTACTCGATGCTCTTGCAGGATAAATAACATATATGATATACTCTTGCATATGAGAAAAATGAAAACATTTGCGCAATTTAAAAGAGAGTCCCTCAAGGATCCTGCGTTCAAGAAAGCATACCAAGACCTTGATCTTGAATTTAAACTCATATCCACTATCATCAATCGGCGGATTACTAAAGGCATGACGCAAAAAAAACTCGCTGAAAAAGCTGGCACAAAACAGTCTGCTATCGCTCGTTTCGAAACTGGAAACGCAAACCCTACTCTTGATTTCATAAAAAAACTCTCGGACGCACTCGACCTTAAGCTCATTGTCCACGGGAAATAAAAAGTGAGCATGATCTATCCAAATGCAAAACTTGTAGAAAATCTTTTTGACGCCAAAGAACAAGCGGCGACGCGCGACGGGTTCGGGACGGCGCTCTTGGAGTTGGGCGAGACAAATAAAGATGTGGTCGTGGTGTGTGCCGACTTGGCAGAAAGTACGCGCGTGCTGGCGTTTAAAGAAAAATATCCAGAGCGATATATCGAAGTTGGCGTCGCCGAGCAAAACTTGGCGGCTGTTGCCAGCGGTCTTGCCAACTACGGCAAAATCCCGTTTATCGCATCATACGCGACGTTTAGCCCGGGGCGCAACAACGAGCAAATCCGCACCACGATTTCGCTCAACCAAGTGCCGGTCAAAATCGCCGGTATGCACGCGGGCGTCTCGGTTGGCCCCGACGGCGCCACGCATCAAGCGCTCGAAGACCTCGCGTTAATGCGCGTACAGCCAAATATGGTTGTAATTTCTCCGTGCGATGCCGAGGAGGCACGCAAGGCGACACTCGCCGCCGCCCAGAGTGGCACGCCGGTATACCTGCGTTTCGGCCGAGAAAAAACTCCCATAATGACAACGGCAGAAACACCATTTGCGATAGGGAAGAGTAGTTTGCTGTGGCTAGGAGAGCACCCGCAGGTTGTCATTTTTGCAACTGGCCCGCTTGTGTACAACGCGCTCTGTGCCGCAAAAGAATTAGAAAATGATATCGCGGTGTCGGTTATTAACGTCCACACAGTGAAGCCATTAGACACTAAAGCGATTGTCGCCGCCGCCGAGGACGCGGGTGCGGTTGTTACCGTTGAGGAGCATCAAATTGCCGGCGGGTTGGGAAGTGCGATTGCGGAGTGTCTTGCACAAGAGTGTCCCGTGCCGATAGAGTTTATCGGCGTGCACGACCAGTTTGGGCAGTCGGGGACTCCTGCAGAGCTTATCGAACACTACGGTATGGGAGTCTCGCACATCGCCTTGGCGATTAAAAAAGTATGTAGTCGCAAAAAAAAGTGATGCCAACATTCGGACAAGCACAGTGGTTGCAGACAAACATCAACGGGGTACTCTCCCTTATGCTGGTAGCATCGTTTACATTCGGTATTGGTTTGCTCGTGTGGCACGCGGCATCAGGCCAAAACCCGATAGCAACCTTTCTTGCGCAAACGGCGCTCGCACAGATGCAGTAAATACTATTCCATTTTTTGCAATGCAAATGCTGCCGGAGGGTTTTGCAGATTATGCTCGAGTTGCTCGCGCGACAGCAACCCCTTTTGTGCGCCGATTTCCTGTAGTACCGCCGAGGCGTTTGTCGCTCCCCATAACAATGCCTCGCCGAGCGGTTTGCCGAGCGCGAGCGCCGCGACCGTGGTTGACGCAAGTGCGTCTCCTGCGCCGGTAATCTCGCGGGGTGGCCGCGGGTCTGGGTAGCGCGGCACGTGCCACGAGGCACCCGACTCCTCTCTGGCATATGCGCCACGCGTATCGTCACTGATAACAACAACTTTTGGGCCGAGCGCTTGTACACCACGCAATAATTCTCTTGTCTCGCTGCCGGCAGGTTTATGGAGTATTTTCTCCGCCTCTTCTTTGTTACAAAAGAAAATGTCGCTCTGTTGGTATATGTCTTTGAGCGCCTCGACCCCTTGCTCAATTTGGAAGGTGCCGGGTTGGAAAGCGAGTTTAACGCCGGGGTGTTGTGCTAGCCACGCCGCAGTGGCTTGCTCGTAGGGGAGTGAGTTTTGTGCGAGTGAAGAAAGGTACAGCCACTGTGGCCCTTCTTCACCGCTGCGGGCAGGCGGCACCGAATAGTCAAACGCTTCGTGCTTTACTAAAATAGTGCGGTTATCTTCGTACCACAGGACAAAATGGTAGTTGGTGTGTTTGCCTGCTTGCGTCTCGACTAGCGCGGTCGAGACGCCATCACGCTCAAGCGACGCAATACACTTTGCGCCGTTTTCGTCGTTGCCAACGTATGCACGCAGGCCAGCACCTAACCCCAGCCGCGCGGCAGCAACCGCGGCATTAGCGGCGTTGCCGACCGCTAGCACCTCGGTCATGGACTCAAACGGGATTTTGTCGCCCCAGCGCATGCAAATCTCGCAGTCCTCGTTGTTAATTTTGCAATGGACAGAGGCGTCTTTGAGCTTGATAAATTGGTCTATCACGATATCCCCCACGGCGAGAAAGTCGATTTGCTTTGGCATATATGAGGAGTATACTACAAGGAGACGTTCCACAGCAGACAGTGGGGTGTGCGATGCGTGCTCTTTACCGTCTATATACCTGCGATTCGCGGTTTGTAGGTTCCAGACTCGAGAAAAACGCACCACCGCTCGAGGTCGACGACCTTATCCAGACTCCTGAGGGGATGCAGTACGTCTTCTCAGTTACTGAGGGGAGTCCGAGGGAGGTATTCCTCATGGGTCCATTTGAGGACTACCAAAAAGCTGTGTGGCACTAATCGCGCTCGCTCTGGGCGCATTTTTTTATCCCGACGCTTCGGTCGGGACCACGAAGCCAACGCTACAGTCGGCTCTCCGATAGAATCGTCGGAGCTAAAACGTCGGGGTTGCGGTATACTAAAAGTATGCAAACACTGCGCGAGATAATAGCCGAATTCAAAAACAGCCACAAGGCGTTGGGACATTTTAATTTTTCTGACTCCAACCAACTCAAGGCGATTGCCTCGGCGGCAAAAGAGTGCAACTTGCCAGTGGTGGTCGGCCTCTCCGAGGGCGAGCGCGGCTACTTCCCCCTGCGCGATGCCCGCGCGCTCGTTGACCTCTACCGCGCGCAAGGCATCCAGATATATCTTAACGCCGACCACACCTACTCGGTCGAGAAGGTAGAGCAGGCGATTGCCGACGGCGTTGACTCGGTCGTTGTCGACGGCGCCAAACTCCCGTTTGAGAAAAACGTTGCTTTACTAAAAGAATGCAAGGCGCTTGCCCTGCGAAGCTTGGGCGAAGTAGGGAGTGGGCGAGACGTTCTTGTGGAAGGCGAGCTCGGCTACATCGGCACGTCCTCGAGCGTGATGGACACGTTGCCCGAAGGCGTTGCCATCACAGAGGAAATGATGACCAAGCCAGAGGAAGCGGCGGCATTTGTACAGCAAACCGGTATCGATTTGTTTGCGCCGGCCGTTGGCAATATCCACGGCATTGTCAAAAGTGGACAACCAAAACTCTCGATTGTGCGCATTGCACAGTTGGCAGGTGCTGTGAGCGTGCCCTTAGTGTTGCACGGCGGCTCGGGGAGTAGCGATGAAGAATTTGTCCAGGCAATCAAGGCGGGGATTGTGATGATACACATCAACACCGACCTGCGCGTGCTCTACCGCGACTCTCTAAAAGCAACACTCGACACAACACAGGAAACCACGCCATACAAATTTTTGGCACCATCGGTTGCCGCAATGCAAGCGTTTGTTGCACAAAAAATCAAGCTACTTGCGGGAATATAATAGGGGTATACTGATACTGTGCAAGAACCGTTATGAACTATTCAAAATCTGCTGGTGTGGTTATCGGTACGGCGATACTCCTATCGCCCCTGTTTGCGCTCGCCGCTGTTCAAACATCTTCGACTTCTTGCCCCACGCTCGCGCGCACCCTCGCGCGCGGCGCGAAAGGAGCCGACGTAAAAGCGCTCCAACAATTCCTGGTAGCACAAGGATTCCTCACAAGCGAATCCACAACCGGCTACTTCGGCGCTCTCACCGAAGCGGCAGTGCAGAAGTTCCAAGCATCCCAAAGCGTTGTCTCATCCGGCACACCCGCTACGACTGGCTATGGCGCTGTCGGCCCAAAGACACGCAAGGCAATTGGCCTCGCGTGCGCCAACACCTCATCGTCGCCAACACCAGTCTATACTCCCAAATCCGCTCCTCCCTCCACCCTCCAACCCCAATGCCCGCTCGTCGCGCTCCCCACCGGCCAAGCATGCACCGGCACATGGAAAGAGGTGAAAGACACCAAGGGATGCACCGCCTCGTGGCAGTGTGGGCAATAACCGTATGACATCTAAACTATCTATGAACCGATACGTACTTCCACTTCTCGGCCTCTTTCTGCTCCTGACCGCGTTTTTCATTCCCACGACTAATGCTGTGGCCGCTGCCAGTGTCACTATCCCAAAGGGTTCTACGGGGGCTGTTTTTGGTGGCCCCATCACTGCGGATGGATACGTTTGGTTGAGAGTACAATGGAGCAATGGTGCCGCTGGCTGGGTGAAACAGGACTCTTTGGCTCCCATAACGGTCACTGGCAAATGCGTCGGAACTCCGCCTGTACCCACTTACTTTGCGGGTGAATGGATTTCTGCCAACGCCAACCTCAATGCTAGGTCAGGCGCAGGTACGTCGTATTCAATTATTGTCACTATCCCAAGCGGTTCCACCGGCTTTATCAGTAGTACTAACTCGACTAGTCTCGATGGAGACATATGGTCCCAAGTAACGTGGTCCAACGGAACCATCGGCTGGTCGACGCAGGACTATCTGACACCCATGCCGAATACAATTCCACGCGGTGGACATGTCATCGCTACCGCTGACCTCACGCCCCTTTTTAGCGCCCCTGGCACATCGGCTACGCTCTCATTAAATGATGGCATCACTGACACACCTTATCCCGTCGCCATCACCTCGCCAATCGCCGGTGCTATATGGGGAGCGACATCAACCAAGACAGTAACCTGGACGAGCAGTAACATTCCAGCTGGCGTAAACGCCCATGTCTGGCTTGAGAATCTTTCTACTGGTGTTGGAGCATTGACGCAACTCCTCGGTGGTGGCGACGTGCTCTACAGTGCTGGTAGCGTCACAGCGACACTTTCCTCGGGACTTTTAAAGATGTTGCCTGCGGGCTTATACGATATTGCCATCATGATAGTTCCGACTACGCCAGTTATACCTATACCGCCTGTGCGGAGTGCCGCTTTCTGTGTGACGGCAGCTTCAGTAACTCCAGTCCCCACCGTCACTATCACCTCACCCACTTCCAGCTCCTCCTGGCAGGCGACCTCCACCCAGACCGTAACGTGGACCAGTACCAACGTTCCGGCTGGCACGACTGCCAATGTTTGGCTAGAGAGTATTGTTGATGGAGTAAAGTCCTTGAGACAGCTTCTCGGCAGCAGTGTGCTCTACAGCGCTGGCACTCTCAAGGCAACGCTTTCCTCGGGACTTTCCAAGACGTTGCCCGCAGGCACATACGATATTAAAATTGTGGCAACCACAGGAAGTATACCCGCCGTGACAAGTGCCGCTTTCCAGGTGATTGCCACCACCCCCGCACCCACCGCCACCGTTGTTAGCACCTACCTCATACAGCATGGTCTCCTTGTGATGAACGACAATTCCGATCCGGGGGCTTCATTGGCATCGGGCTCCATATACACCATTCGCGCCGACGGCACTGGCAAGAAGGTGCTGACTGGATCCGGAAACCAGTATCCATCGTGGACGCCCGACGGCAAGATCATCTTCGTTTCCAATCGAAGTGGCTCGACACAGATCTGGATCATGGATGCCGACGGCACGAACCCAAAGCAGATCGGAAATATTAATTTGACGGGAGAGATCTCGAGAGTACAGATGGCAAAGAACGGCCTCATTGTATTTAAGGGGGGAGGAGGCATCTGGCTCATGCAAAAAGACGGCTCCGGCCTCAAGCAATTAGTCTCGTTTAAAGATACTGGCGGTGATGCGCCATCGCTTGCGTCTTCTGGCACATGGCTCACCTATACGGCTGGGACTGGATCGATTCCAAGGCACAACGAGATCTTCAGGATCAACACCGACGGAACGGGACTGCGGCAACTCACCTTCCCGACCGACCTCAACTACCCAGACGGCAACGCTTCATCAATATCCCCCGACGAAACGACGATCGCCATCTACACGGGAACAGAGTCACAACCCGACGATGCAGAGATGACGGTTTCGGGTGTGAACAAATTTGCGACGAAATACCACAATATCGGCGTAATGCCTGCAGGCGGCGGATCCATCAAGCTCCTGACCGCATGCCATCCGACCATGACACTGCAAGAGCAGCAGCAGATGACGCAGGAAAGCGCACAGAATCCAGGCGCCTGCGTCACCTCCGACAATCCTATCTGGTCGCCCGATGGCAAGTGGATCGTCTATGATCGCGGTTCTCCGAATGCCAGCGCCGTCGGGACGTGGGTAATAGATATCAACGGCAATGACATGCAGCGTCTCAACTCGCAGTTCTCTGGGGGAGGGAGCGTGCCGATATTGAAATACGTCAATGTCAATACCACACTCACCTTTACCGTCGCCACATCGACAACAAGTAACCCAACGAACAGCGCTACCGTTACGACCGGGGACTCGTACACCCTTGCGTGGAGCTCAACCAACGTTAAAGACAAGAGTTGCACATTATCGTCACCATTTATTACAGGTACTCTCGCAATAACCTCAAACGCACTCGGTTCGAGCAAAGACACGATCACCACTGCCGGCACCTACACCTATTCCATCACCTGCACCGGCCTCGACAGCACGAGCGTGTCGAAGAGCGTAACGATTACCGCTGTCGCTCCACCTCCCACAGTCACCCTTACCGTCGACAAAACGTCCATACTCTCCGGCCAATCCGCAACGCTCACTTGGAGCAGTACCAGCGCCGACTCCTGCACCAGCCCCGACTTCATCGCCTCTGCAACAAGCAGTTCTGTCATCGTTACCCCCACCAAGACCATCACCATCTACTCCATCACTTGCACGGGAAGCACTGCACCTGCGGCGACCGCGACCCAGGCCGTGACGGTAACCGCTCCAGTCCCCACCGTCACCATCACCTCGCCCACTTCCAGCTCCTCCTGGCAGGCGACCTCCACCCAGACCGTAACGTGGACCAGCACCAACGTTCCATCTGGCACGACTGCAAACGTCTGGCTAGAGAGTATTGTTGATGGAGTAAAGTCCTTGAGACAGCTTCTCGGCAGCAGTGTGCTCTACAGCGCTGGCACTC
>JAUSIO010000064.1 GCA_030647845.1 bacterium | reverse complement strand
GGAGGGCAGAACCCCGAAAGAAAAACACCCTTTCCTTTTTCAAGAAAAAATCCACCCCCGCCAAATCAGAAATGCAAGGAGTGTTTTTTCTTTCGGGGTTGCTGGCGTACTCGCCAGTGCGTGGGGCTTTCTCCGAGCGTATGATTCAATTCAGAGCCACCACGCGCTCCGCGCGTGCGACATCATTTGTTTTGGAAATAGGTGCGAGTTTGGTACAATACAGACACAGAAAATGTAGACCCGCCTTGTGCGGGTTTTTACATTTTCTGTTTGGGGTGGGAGCAAGCAAACTGCTTTGCTTGCGTCGGAGGTTGAACGGGCGCAGCCATGCCGCGTGCGGCAGGCGAGCCGGGCTCGAGAGCACTTAGTTTTATCGAGCGCGTAGCGCGAAGAGAAAAGTTAGTGACTCGTGAGGCAACTCCACCCATCTCCACAAAATTAATGAGTCCTGCGAATATAATTTTGTAGGATGCCGTGTATTCACGGCGCCACTCGTCCCGTTAAACGGGACTTCGCTCGTGGCAAGCCACCTTAACTCGGACACAAACTGGTGGGGTAGCTTTTCCGCAAGAAAAAACGCTACCTGACTCCATTGCCTGACCCCATTTCCGGGCTGTTTTCTTGGGTATATGGCATAGCAAGCATGGCCGTTATACCGAGCTGGTCTCGATACAACACCACCGCACCGATGATGGCCAGAAGTACGAAGACAGCCACAATAGCACTCACCGTTTTGGATGGTGGTTTAGGTAAGAAAAGGGGTTGGTTTTGTTCCTGCAGATAATCCGCATAAATATCGGCCGAGGAAATGGTATAAATTGGTCTCAAAAATAAGAGAATAACTCCCACCGATACCAAAATGGGTACGCCAGCCCAGAAATAAAATTCGTATATCGTGGAGTATATTTCGCCGTCGGGTACGAGGTTGTCAAAAAAGATAAAAAAGAAAATTGTGCCAATGTAGGTACTCACGCCAATAACCCAGCAGATGAGAGAGTACCCAACTCTCAAGAGTGACGTGTCAGCAATTTTATTTTTTACGAGCAAGACCGAATCTTTTCCAGCGTCAATCAATCCTCGTCCCGACAAAAGCGCGGGCAATACTCCGATTGTTCCTAGCTTCCACGCATAGTACAATGTTTCGCTCAAAACTGAATTACCGCTCCCGCGCTTTTTCGGAAGACGTTTGAGAATTTGCCATACTGTAATCCAACTGTCGGTCCAACTAAAAACCCAAAGCGGCCAAACTCTCGGTAAAACTATTTGAAGACACGTTGCAATTGTAGAGGGTCTGCCTTGACGATGTAAAAAATGAACTGCTCCTATGCAGGCGTTCAAAATTCCGATTGGCAATGCGACGATACCGACAATTATAAAAGACCAAGCGAGGAGAACGACATCGGCAATTGAACCAGAATCTGAATTTTCAGCACTTCGCCAAACCTCATCAGGTATCCAGTTTAACATTTGTACCCAAAGAAAATATCCTAATCCGATTGCAACCCACTGAAGCAGTGCAAAAAGTATAATTTCTTTCTCCGTGAAAACGAGTTTGACAGCCTGGCCTATTCTGGCAAAGAAATACTTTAACGCGCCAATCCTTTTTGGCTTTTGTTCAACACCGAGTATGGAACGAATTTCTTCTTTTACGAAATCGAGTTTATTAAGCATAAGGTCACAAATATAAAAAACTTGCAACACTACTATACCACAATTTCTGTATGTTATAGTTAATGCATTATTCATAGTTGAACATTTCATGGAACAGACTTTTGTACAGCCGCAAGGACAGCCGCAACCACAAGGAACCTACCAACCAGTTGGTGTGCCAGCAGTAGCCCCTAAACACCCCGGCATGACACAGGGCATTATAGGATTGGTTTGTGGTGTTGTTTCTTTGCTCTTCGTTCCTATAGTTTTTGGTATTGTAGGGATTATCCTCGGTGTGCTTTCACTTAGAAAAGGAGAAAAAGCCCTCGGAATAACAGCCATAGCATTGTCTGCCGTCTTTATGATAATAGGTATGGGATTGGGCGTTTATGTAAACACCCACCCAGATCTTTTCAAGACGAACAGCTCGATGTCTGGCGCTGTCATAGAGGCGCTGTCGCAATAATCGGATGCCTTATATCGTCTTTCTCGTTGCGGTAGTTTTGCCTATTGCTCTTTGGTTTTGGTTTATCCGATGGCAAGATAGGTCAGAACCAGAGCCTGGCAGACTAATGAGAAACTGTTTTTATGCTGCAATAACTGCTGGTATAGGTGCAGGTGTTTTCGAACTCGTATTATTTAAGGGTCTTGGTCTGCCTGACGACCTTCTAACCATTAGTGCCATTAGTACAAAGGCAACCCCACTTGCACTTACTACCCTTGCGGTGTTTTTGGTAGGTCCAATAGAAGAACTGGCAAAATATATAGTTTTGCGAGCAAATGTATATTTTAGTCACGACTTCAACCAAGTTTTTGATGGTATTGTATACGGCATTACTATCGCGCTCGGTTTCTCTTTTGTGGAGAATATTTTTTATTTTCTTGAGTTGTACACAAATCAAACCGCTACAATTTTTATAGTAGGGACTGCCTTTAGAGGGTTGTTCAGCACTTTAGCTCATGTCACTTTTACCGGCATAGTGGGTTATTTTGTGGGAAAGGCAAAGTTTTCAAGCGGCAACAAAACAGCAATCATAGCTCAAGGCATCGTCTACGCCTCACTCTTGCATGCCTCCTTTGATTTCTTAGTTGCAGGTCCTGTACCGTATGGTGGTTTATTTGCTGCGGTGTTGATGCTATGCTGCTTTATTCTTTTTGTTCAACTATGGAATAGGCCGGATGTACGAATGATTTGGAAGTTTGTTCCTTCTACGCCGCCCGTGCCTCCAGCACAGAATTAGATAGAGTGAACTTGATTCTTTGGATATAGTCACTGTCCTTCTCCCCTACCCGAGGTATCTTGCTCGTGCGGTGCGCGGTCTTCGGAGTCAGTCGAGGGTGCTTCGGTACGGTCCTCCTCCTCAAGGTCGAGGATTGTTTGCACCCGCGTGCGCACGTGCTGCTTAAAATTATCCGAATTCTCTTTTGCCGACCGTTTGGCTGGTTTTTCTTTTTCTTCCCGGGCAGGGGCGGCGACAGACAGTGTGCTGGTACCAGTATCGTCGTCGCCATCGAGCGAAGCGCTGATTTTTGCCGAAAATGTAGCACGGTCCTCGCGGTGCGCTTTGTTATTTTTTTGGTGCGTCAGAGCCATCACCTGCGCGGTGTGATAGTCAAAATCTTCTTCAGCTTGCGCGGTTATGTTGGCGTCCAAGGTGCCGCGCACAGCAAGCACCTCGACCTCTGTAATACGCCTCTGTGCAAGTTTGGTATTGACGGCAACCTTTGCTTTGGGCGACAGCGCCAGTGCTGTCTCTACCTGCTCACTGACGTGGATTTTTACGGGATATAGCAAGTCGCCAGGCAGAGAACCCTCGGCGGCAAAAGTGGTGCCTCCTCCTACAAGCACCGCAAGCACAAGCGCGAACGCAAAAGAGCGCGACATAAAAAACCAGTGGGTATAAGGGCTCCGGGTGGCGCGCGGTTGCACAGACACACCCATTGCTTCGTGCAGGCGCGCACGCATCACGCCTTTCTCAGCATCGCTCAAGCGGATGTGTTTTGTTTCTTTTTCTATATGTTTAAAAAATTTGTTCATAGTGTTTTACTTGAGTACCGTTCGGAGTTTTTTGAGCCCGCGGTGTATCCGCACCGATATTGCATTTTCGCTCTCCTGCATACATTCGGCAATCTCACGCGGCGAGAGACCGTCGATGTAGCGGCAGACTAGCGCGGTGCGATAGGGTTCGGTAAGTTCTTTGAGTGCTACAAGCGCCCGAGCGCTGTCAAACCGTACCATTGCACTCTCCAGCGCATCGACCTCGTCGCGCAGGAGCGCGCCCTCGACCGCGACCTGCGTCTCCTCGTTCTCAAGCAGTGCGTCGAGCGACTGACTGGTGTGTTTGCGGTACTCATCCACAATTAAGTTGTTGAGGATACGGTAGAGGAGTGCGCGCCACTGGCGTACCTCCTCGCCTCGCTCAGCATACTTCCACGCACGCAGGAATGTTTCCTGAGTCAGTTCAAGTGCGCGCTCGCGGTCGGAGAGGCGCATAGTGCAGTGCCGGAAGAGTTCGTTGGAGTGTTTTTCAAACACGGCCGCAAATTGTTGCTGTTTATCATCCATACACAAAGACGGATGAGAGGGCGTTCCCTTTCATCCGTCTATTGTAGACCGCGCTGTATAAGTTAGCGAGTCTTGTCTTGGAGCACACTTGCGTTGACCGTAAAGGCTGATGTGCTGGAGAGCTTACCTGCAAAGTTTACCGTGTCACCTATTACAATCGAGCCTAGCGTGGCAATGCCGTCTCCTTTGACGACAATCTTGGCAGAGTCAGTGTTTACCGCCCAGTTGATAACCGATGCACCAATCGAGCTCTTGGCACTGACAGAGGTGCTCGAAACCGCGGTCACAGTAGCGCCGTGTACCAGTACGCGACTGTTTGCACCAATAATGACATCAATATGCTTCGACACAACAGAGGAGTGCTTTGCCTCTTTATGTTCCCTCTTGTCTGCTTTTTTGTCCGTATCTACTTTACTATCTATGTGAACCTTGGCTTGCACATTGGCATGAGCCTGTGCTTGTTGGGCTATTACAGAGCCACCCAACCCGACAGAAGCCATTGCCGCAAGTCCAACGAACCCATGCACCAAATGATTATAGAAGAAGTTCATACTGTATATAGTTAATTACTAATGGCCGAACACCCACGATGCCGTTTGGCGCTGCTTTTTCTTACCGGTCGGAAAATTGACTGTTTTGTAGCTCCGTGCTATGTTTTGTAGCGAAACAGGACATTGTAAAGGGGAAAAGATGTCCGCGGCACAAAGACCGACTAGAAGACAAGCCGGGTTCACACAGAATCCAAACGGTGTTGCTCGTTTCTTGGTCTTGGCAGGAATTAAGCCGGGCGACCGTCTAAAGATTGCGTTCAGCGACAGCGTCTTGGGGATTCTGTTTTCCTTGGGAGATTCACAACAGCTTCAATTTGATCCGGCGGCAATCAATCCTATCTGCAACTCGGGCAGGTGGCCGCCAAAACACGATCGAAGCTTCGTAGTCGTGGTCTGCCAACTCGACCCGCTCGGAATTGCTCAACAGATCGGCCCGTACGTCCGACATGTCGAAGTTATAGACTAGCCCATCCCCGCGCTGCGCGCGGGGCTTTTCTTTTGCATATAACCCTGTTATACTCCTGTGCAACACACCACCCACTTTGGATACTCGAGTAAATCACAATATCCGCGCCAAGGAAGTGCGCGTCATCGGCCCCGAAGGAGAGAACTTTGGCGTGTTGGCATTGTCGGAGGCAATCAATCGCGCGCAGGAAGCGGGGCTCGACCTTATCGAGATATCGCCCAACGCGGTGCCGCCGGTTGCAAAAATAATGGAGTATGGTAAATTCCACTACGAGCAGGAGAAGAAGCGCAAGGAGATAAAGGCCAAATCGCACACCACCGAGACCAAATCGGTACAGGTAAAGATTGGGACCGGCGACCATGACATGCAGCTTAAGGCCAAAAAGTCGGCTGCGTGGCTACAAGAGGGCCACAGGGTTAAGGTAGACCTGTTTTTGTGGGGGAGGTACAAGTATATGGAATTTGCCTTC
>JAUSIO010000062.1 GCA_030647845.1 bacterium | reverse complement strand
TCACCCCGGCTTGAAATGAAGATAGAACATCAAACTCACCTTCAACAATAATTGCTACTCCATTCTTGCGAATTGATTCACGCGTCACATCCAAGCCATACAATGTTTCTCCTTTGGTATACAAAAGAGTTTCCGGGCTATTGATATATTTAGGCTCCTGCCTGCCGGCAGGCAGGTCGCGGGTAAAGAAGTTAGCGTGCGAATTCTATAGCACGCGTCTCTCTTATAACCGTCACTTTTATCTCACCAGGGTACTTGAGCTCGCTCTCAATACGCAGAGCAATGTTGCGCGCCAGCTCGCGTGCGGCAAAGTCGCTCATCTCCTCTGGTTTTACAAACACGCGCACCTCGCGGCCGGCCGAAATCGCATAGCACTTTTCGACACCGGGGAAGGAGGTAGCGATTTCCTCGATATCAGCAAGGCGTTTGAGGTAATTTTCGACCGAGTCGCGGCGGGCACCGGGCCGCCCGCCCGAAATCGCATCGGCAACCTGCACGATAATGCTCTCTACCGTCTCGTATGGGTACTCTTCGTGGTGGGCTTGCATCGCTTTTACCACCTCCTCGGAGACGCCGAATTTTTGCAAAATCCTGCGACCGATTTCGACATGGGTGCCTTGCACCTCGTGGTCTAAGGCCTTACCGATGTCGTGCAGTAAGGCACCCGCCTTTGCCACTTGCACATTTGCACCGAGCTCCTCGGCTATCATCCCCGCAACATGCGCCATCTCGGTCGAGTGTTGCAGGACCGACTGACCAAAAGAAGTGCGGAAGTAGAGCCGCCCCAAAATCATCAACAGGCGCGGGTCGAGGTTTAAGACGCCGGTCTCAAACGCGGCGGCCTCGGCCTTTTCTTTGATTATTTTATTGATATCACCTTTTGCCTTCTCGACTATTTCCTCAATTTTTGCCGGCTGTATCCGGCCGTCGAGAATCAAGTTCTCAAGTGCCATGCGGGCGATAGCGCGGCGTATCGGGTCGTAGCTTGAGAGCACAATCGAGCCCGGTGTGTCGTCGATAATCACCTCACAGCCGGTTGCGCGCTCAAACGCTTTGATGTTGCGACCTTCTTTGCCGATAATTTTGCCTTTAATGTCGTCGTTGGGGATAGTAACTGCCGTTGCCATCGTGTCGCTCGCGACAGAGTTGCCAAAACGGTGTATCGCCGTGGTCAAAATTTCTTTCGCGCGGCGCTCCAATTTTTCCATACCATCGCGCTCAAGTTTTGCCGCGCGGGTCATCAAGTCCTCGTCTGCTTCGCGTTCGAGCTCTTTGTACAAATGCTCACGGGCGGCCTCTTTGGAGAGGCCGGCAACCTGCGCGAGTTCTTCGCCACGCTGCACCACCAGTGCCTCGGCGCGCTCTTTTATCGTTCTAATTTCCTCGATGCGCGACTTTACACCGGTAATTTCTTGGTCGAGCTCTTGCTGTTTGCGGTCGACGGTTTCCTCACGTTTAAAGACACGCTCTTCGGCGCGGGTGATTTTATCCTCTTTCTCCTTCCACTCGGCTTCGACCGAGTTAATTTTTTGTTTTGCTTCTTCCTCGGCTGCGCCGGTAATCTTTTTTGCATCCTCGCGCGCATCAAGCAGGATTTGCTTTATCTCAACTTCTATAGAGCCCTTACGCGAGAGCGTCAAGAGCCAGCGGAACACGTACCCAATAACTGCCCCTATCAGCCCCGCCGAGGCGAGGAGGAGCAGTAACACTTTTACTGACATGTGATATAAAAAACATACTAATTGTTGGTAAGATTGGACCTGCCTACCGCAGGCAGGTTGCACGGAAACTTTTGAACCTATCTAACGAAATGTTAGATACTTATACCATACCAAAAAAAAGAAAAAACCGCCAGTGGGGCGGTTCGACGTGCATTCGTTAGCGAAAGTTCGGAAGCAACCGACCTAAATCGCTCTCAAGAACCACGGCTGTGGTGAAGTGTACGCCTGTGATGCCGAGCTTTTGTGCTGCGTCGACATTGACGATGGAGTCGTCTATAAACAGACATTCTCTCGGTTCTGCCTGCAGACGCTCCAGCACTTTAGTGAACGCCTCGGGCTTCGGCTTCGACACTTTGTCGCTGTACGAATAGGCAACGACATCAAAGAGCACATGGATATCGAACTCGGCATCGCAATACTCGATCCACTCTTTTGCATGTATCGAGAGCAGCGCGAGCGTGTAGCCGAGTTCGCGCAGCCGTAGTACAACACCGCGCGTGCCTTCTACCTCCCTAAAGTTCTCGCGGATGTGCCGCTTGAGTTCGTCGTGCGTCCCGAACATTGGGAACTGCCTGAGAACCTCCGCGATGTACTGGTCTTCGGTATTATATCCATGAAAGAACTCCCACACCGCTGGTATCATTAACGGGTTGCGGTGGCCACCCAAGTCGAGCGCCACCTTTGCGGGGTCGAGCCCATGCCTTTGGCCAAGGACAATACCCGTATCTTTGATGCCGGTGAGTAGCACTTCCGACAAGTCAAAGATGACACTCTGTACCGCCACGCTTCCCTCCTGTGCCGTGCGTTCTATACTGACCATACTGTTTTCACAAAAGATTATCAAGGCATAAAAAACCGCTCCGACAAATCGGGGCGGTGTTGCTTCAACGCGACCAGCTAGTGTTGCGTGAGGTAGTCCTCTGCTCTCTCGCAAATTTGCCAGACTTTGTTTTTGGCACGGCCGACATAGTTAACCGGGTCCTGTAGTAGCTTGATGACGTCGCTCGGGATACGATCTAGGGCGGCACTAAGTTCATCATCATGCCACGCAACTTGCTTTACTGCGGCAAAAAGCGTGGGCATACCGTGGCCGACCAGCGGCAGAGCTTTGTGGTTGATGACTGCGTGAGCATCACCCTCATAGCCATACATCTGGAGCGCGAGGTAAAACGGCTCGGCAAGGATGCTGTCGCCCTGCATTGCCAAGTTCCGCCTGCACGCTTGCGTGTCCACCACAATCCGGCTGAGGAATGGCGTGCCGTCTGCATCCTGACGCAGCAGCGTGTCGAGCTGGTAGGTCAGGTTGACGATGAGCGTCGGGAAGTCGCGCGCAAGCGAGCTCCCAACGAGGTCCCGCTGGTGCTCGCTTATCATCGAGAGCAACACCTTTAGAAACTCGGCTATGTTCTTTTTCCACATCCCCTCGAGGTTTTCGAAGTGAAGTGGATTGCGCTTGTGCGCCATCGTCGATGAGCCAACTTGACCCTG
The DNA here is from genome assembly GCA_030647845.1 of bacterium. Taxonomy (GTDB): domain Bacteria; phylum Patescibacteriota; class Minisyncoccia; order Phycocordibacterales; family SBAW01; genus GWA1-54-10. The sequence goes on along the minus strand of JAUSIO010000062.1, from coordinate 2,888 downwards.
CTCGAACGGCTCCGCCAATTCGGCGATCTCCGTGCGCATCAGATGCCGCCCATCGCATCCAAACTGGCCGAGCGAAGCAGAGAGTACCAGGCACGAGTAGAGATAGTACGCCAGTGGCTCCGGCGGCAGGATTTGTGTGCTGATTGGTGCGGGTTTCAAGCCCAGCCGCTCAAGCACGCGGTCTTCAAACACAATCCCAGACCTGCCGGTGATGCCGAGTTCGGCTTGCGCGTTGTATGCGCCGACCGCTCCCGAGATCTTGCCGACCAACCCATCCGCATACTGATTCGCTTGCTCGATGTTGAAGAGTACACGGTTGAGAATGGTGGCGAACCAAAAACCGACCGTTATCGGGAGTGCGTGTTGCCCATGCGTCCGACCAATTTGGACTTCTTCGGCATACCGCATAGCTTGGTCACGGAAACACCTGATGACCACATATGCTTTTGTTTGGACGACATGGTGCGCCCGGACAAATTGCAGTGTCCGCGCAGTGTCGATCACGTCGTAGCTTGTCAGCGGCACATGCACCCATCGTTGCAAAGGGGTTGGTATGACTTCCTGCATGATCCGCACGAGGGCGCGGATGTCGTGTCGGGTCTTTTTCCCGTACTCGAGGGTGTCATTGCGCTCGACTCGGTCTATCTCCGACATAGTGATAGCAATCAGCTTTGCTTCGATGTCGGGTGTGAGCAGGTCGAGGTCGACTTGCTCTATGACGAGTGCATCACCGAGTGTCCGGAGTGCCGCGAGTTCAACCTCGACCAGCGTCCGTGCAAGGTCGTCGTAGCCGAAAACTGGCATGAGGTCGCATGGTTGATACCGGGGGTTGCCCGGCAGAGCTAGATTGGACATTTACTGTCTCCCCTGGAAAGTTGCAGATATTTGTGGAGGTACTTAATCCACTTGGAACTATGCCAAAAATGTTAGAAAAATGCTACCTCTACTTCTTCACCGCACCCAACATACCTTTGCCCCCGAAGATTTCGTCAACGATGCCGTATTTTTTTGCCTCCTCGGCGGACATAAAGTAGTCGCGCTCGACATCCTTTTCGATCTGGGCGAGTGCTTTGCCGGTGGTTTTTGCCAAGATTTTGTTCAAGCGGTCGCGGGTGGCGATGATGTGCTTGGCGGTAATCTCGATGTCGGTCGCCTGGCCTTGTGCCCCACCCCATGGCTGGTGGATCATCACCTCGGCGTTGGGCAAGGCAAAGCGCTTGCCGTGCGCCCCGCCCGCAAGCATTATGGCGGCGCCGGAGGCGGCGATGCCGACGCACACGGTCGCGACGTCTGGCTTAATATGGTTCATCGTGTCGAGCATCGCGAGCGTGGCGGTAACCGAGCCGCCGGGCGAGTTGATATAGAGTTGTATATCCTTTTTAGGGTCCTCGGACGCTAAAAACAATAGCTGGGCAATCACCAAGTTGGCGGTGTGGTCCTCAATCGGGCCCCCGAGGAAGATGATGCGGTCTTTGAGCAGTCTTGAATAAATGTCGAATGCTCGCTCGCCATACGGGGTCTTCTCAATCACCATCGGCACGAGCTGGGCTTGGATATTGTGTTTGTTTTCTTGTTGCATGGGGCTATCTTACCAGATTTTTCCATTTCGTAAACCTCGCAGATTTTTTGGTATACTGGCTGTATGCGCAAAGAGCTCGAAGATATTGGACTGTCAGAAAAAGAGGCGGCAGTGTATATGGTCGCGCGTGGTGCGCGTCAAGAAACAATATTCCCGCAAAGGGAAAAACCCGGCAATCGTTTTGAGATATCACATGATTGCCGGCTCTATTTAGCTCACGAATTGGGTCGCGAGCTTATCGAGCCAAGGGGACCGAAACATGAAGAAGTCCGCCAACTTACAAAAGGGCGCGGACAAAACTATCAACCGTTTTCCGCTCCGGTGGGCTTGCAAGACCAACCCTTGCGGTTGGCCGGCCGCCGAGGCGACCGTCTCTAGAACTTCTCGTAGTTCTACGCTGGGCGGCGTTTGGATTTATCCAGACGCCGCCCTTTCTGCTTTTTATTCCCCTACGGGTAAATGTCCCGCGTCTCTCTTGCGGAGAAGATAGGAATAACTCAGCTATAGGCAAATTATTCCTACGTTGTCCAATGCCTTGTCAGCTTGCTGCTAGGTATTTTATTTTGTTATAATATCTATATGAGCTGGTGTTTTGCGATGGTGAATGGGAAACTCGCGAAAATCTTTTTTGAAAGGAAAAAGAGTGGCAAGGTGGTTATGAACGCGCATTGCTATGTTAAAGAGAGTGAGTATACGACCAAGCGAGAGAAGCAATATATTAAGACCGACATCAAGAAACACCGATTTTCATATCGAAGCAAAAGTACCAACGTCCTTCGCTTTAGTCTTGAGAATCTTTTGAAGTATATATTTCATAATCTTTTTAATTAACTTTTAATTGGAGATTCTTTTGTTATCACTCCTTGATAATCCATCGACTCTTATAGTATATACTACTGTGTCTATAGTTGCAAGTGGTAGGGCTAGGTTATCAACACCTTGCGTTTATATACCCAATGTGCTAGTATATGTATATATGGAGGATATAACGAAAGCACTAATTGAATACGAGGGTAAAACTTATTGGCTTGACTTAAGTAAGTTTGGAAAGGGAGGTATTGCTGTTGTAGATGTTATAGAAAAAGATGGCACTCGGCGAAAAGCAACAGGAAAAGACGTATCCTTATGGGATTTAATGAATGAGGGTCATGTAATAGGACGTGAACTCCCTACGGCTTAATAAATTTAGCAGTTGTTTCACGAATAACATTTGTAGGTACTGGGATTGTTCCATTGAATACACCCTTTGAGTGAAGAGTGTCTTTAATAAAATCAGTTTGGTCTTTAAGCGGAATCCTTCCAAGCACAT
>JAUSIO010000043.1 GCA_030647845.1 bacterium | reverse complement strand
CGAGTACGAATTTTTGGCGCAAACGGTGGGCGGGCGCTACTTTAACATTTCTCTCAACTCCGAACACCACATTAACCCGTTCGATTTGGCCGCTCCGCGCGAGGACGAGTCGCCGGCGGACGTGCTACGCTCCAACATCGTGGCGCTTGTCGGGCTTTTTCGCATCATGCTCGGCGGCCTCACCCCCGAAGAAGACGCTATCATCGACAAAGCTCTTACCGAAACATATGCGCTCAAGGATATCACCGTTGATAGTAATTTTGCCGAAATCGAACCGCCACTGCTCTCAGACTTTGAGCTCGTGCTCGCGGGCATGGAGGGGAGCGAGAGTTTGGGACAACGACTCTCTAAGTACACCAAGGGCACGTGGTCGGGTTTTATCAACCAGCCGACCAACGTTGATATCAACAAAAAATTCGTCGTGTTTTCGGTCCGCGATATGGAGGACGACCTTAAGCCGGTCGCAATGTATTTGATTACCCACTACATATGGAATGCGGTGCGCAAAAATCTAAAAAAACGCCTGCTGGTCATCGACGAAGCGTGGTGGATGATGAAATCGGATGACACGGCAAGCTTTCTCTACAGCATGGCGAAGCGAGGACGCAAATATTACTTGGGGCTTGCGACTATTACCCAAGACGTTGATGACTTCTTGCGCTCGCCCTACGGATTGCCGATGATTACTAACTCTTCAATCCAACTGCTACTTAAGCAGTCGCCAACGACGATTGATAACCTGCAAAAAACTTTTAATTTATCGGACGAAGAAAAATACCTTTTGCTCGAGAGCGATGTGGGAGAGGGTATCTTTTTTGCCGGCCTCAAGCACGTAGCGATAAAAATCATCGCTTCGTATACCGAAGACCAAATCATTACCTCCGACCCCTCGCAGGTCTTGGCGCTGCGCAAACAGAGGCAAGAAGCGGGTGCTCCCAACCCTGCCCTCGGTAGTAAAGAGGGAGGTACAATAAAAACATGAAGCCTCTCTACGTTTTTCTTTTGCTCTGGGCGGTCTTCATCACCGGGCTTGCCGACGGCATCTCGTGGGCGCTGATGGCAATACCCGGCATTGGATTTATACTCGCACTTGCCATAACTTTTTGCATCAACGCCACCATGGGGGCGGGACTGCTATTCTTGCTTATATCACAGGGCATGTATCACCCCAAGTTTGGTCCGGCAACCGTTATCGGCGGCCTCATCCCCGGCATTAATGTTCTGCCTTTTTGGATAGGGCTTGTCGTTGCCGGCATAGTGCATGACATGGGCAACGAGAAAGGAATGATTGGGGAAGTGGCCAAACTTGCCGACAATCTTCAATCAACCAAAAACCCTCTTTCGCGAGCACGCAGTGTTATGTCTGCTTCAAAAGATATGCGGCGGCTCACCGAGGGCCGACCTCCTCAAATAGCAAACGATAACGAGCCTCAAAATGAGCGGGAAGAAAAAGCTCGCAGCCCACTCAACTTAAAATCCCCGCGTATGAACGACGACATACAATATGCAAAAGCCGCGTAAAATTATTTTTGTTTTGGGCCTGTTTGCACTTTTCGCTGCGGGTTCCAGTCTTTTTATATCGGCGCCTCTGGCGCGGGCGCAACTAAGCGCGGTGCCAGACCCGGTGCAGTACCTCATAGCGCCCGAAGCACCCGAACCCGGCCAGCAGGTAACCATTGTCGCTCAAGGGGTTGGGGGGTTTCTTGGCGGAGCAAACATTACCTGGACACAAAACGGCAAGGTGGCGCTTTCGGGAATTGGAGAAACAAATTTTTCGTTTATCACCGGCTCTCTTGGGAGTAAAACAAGTGTTGGTGTTCGAATCGTTTCACCCTCACAAGGGACCATTACCCATGATTTTATCTTTTTGCCCTCGCTCGTAAATTTAATATGGGAGGCGGACACTACTGCACCACCTTTGTATCGCGGCAAATCACTCTACAGCGCCGGCTCTAACGTAAAAGTAGTATCGTTTCCAGCGGTTATTGTTAACGGAGCGCGTATAGCTACGAACAGCCTCTCAATGCAGTGGTCTCTCAACGACGTACCGATGCCTAATCAATCAGGTCTCGGGCGCAATATTTTTTCTTTTGCGGGCGACCAATTGCAACCGCAAGAAACGGTTGCGGTGGACATGTACTACGGCGCCAACAAAGTAGGCCACGGGGAAATTACTATATCCGCCGTGCAACCGTTGGTACTTTTATATTACAAAGACCCGCTACGCGGTGTGCTGTATGATTCGGCCCTGCCAAGCGCCATTTCACTAAGCGCCAAAGAACTAACCATACAAGCCGCGCCGTACTTCTTTGCCAACTCAAGCCTCAAGAGCGGCGCGTTGGTATACAGCTGGACGCTCAATGGGGAGGACGCGTGCGGCCCCGACTCGGCAAAAGGCATCCTCACGCTGCGGCAAACCGGTGTAGGGCAAGGGGCGGCAGCCGTTGGCGTGACCCTACAAAACAACGACTCTGACAAATTCGTCCAAGCCGCCAGCGCCGCGCTCCAACTTATATTCGGACAATTATCCTCGGGCTCGCTTTTTGGATTATGAAACTAAACCTAACAAAAAGTATATTTTGTCTGCTGATCATTGCGACGGTTATGGGCTCTTCCACCTTAATTGTTCGGGCCGCAACAGATGATTTATGTGGTGGAACCTGTACGTCAACACAAACCTGTACTTATGGGGGAAGCACCGGGTACTGGTTTTGTGCGGAGTCCAGTCAACCGCCCCCGACGCTTCAATACTGCACTGGGTCTGCTCCTGGTCCTGGTTATACATGCCAATACCAAGGAGGAACATACTCTTGGCAATACACTGGTCAAGTTACTGCTGGGTGTTCGGGACCGGCGCCAGCGGCGAACTACTCGTGTGTACAACAAAGTAATGGTTCTTACTCTTGGC
>JAUSIO010000031.1 GCA_030647845.1 bacterium | reverse complement strand
ATTAACCCTGAGCGAAGTCGAAGGGCTGGTCATACAACGTAAAAAGCAAATTAAAATTGCCCTTGGTATATTCCTCGGTCAGCTGGTCTTGAACACGCTCTGGTCGATTATCTTTTTTGGTTCGACTTCGCTCACCATAAACGGTCTTAACAACATCGGTATTGCGCTTATCGAGATCGCATTTCTTTGGCTTGCTATTCTCGCCACGATTATCGCTTTTGCAAAAATCTCTAAACCGGCCGCGTGGCTTCTGATGCCGTATATCCTTTGGGTCAGCTTTGCGATGTATTTAAATTACGCCATCTGGGTATTAAATTAAAATATGAGCGACGCCGATCCAATTGAAAATGGAAAAATGGGCGAAACAGATTCAGGAGACAAAAGAATATCACCTCCGTCTTCTCGTCCCTGCGCTGCAAAAATGCGACAAACCGTGGGCAACCTACGCCCCTACGCTGAAAACAAGGATCGGTGCCGCGATTGCATCTCTTGAGTAACAGCCGCCCCACAAAGGGTGGCTTTTTTCTTTTCCTACTCCCCTTTTCTTGCAAGGGTGTAGACTGCATCGTAGAAAGATTCTTTCAAACCAGAACGTAGGAGGGAGCGATGCAACTGTTTTATACCGTGCCTGCCAGAGCTGTGCTCCTACATCATCCGAACAGGGCATCGGTTATAGAGTGTGCTTTGATGGGTTGCTCCAGTATCTTTCCGGTGGCGGATGGAAAATTTTGGTATTGCCTAAGTGATACAGTTGGAAACTACAGCATCTTCATCAGTTTCCTGATTTAACACTGATTCTACTTGCTGGGTACGAAAACCTTTTACTTTTCGAGCAGATTCCAAATAACCCAGGACTCCTTCTTGCAACTCGATCTCAACCACCTTCGGGTCGCTACCTGTAACAACAATATTGAATTCAAGAGCCACCCCAACCCAAGTGTCCCCTTCCTTGTAAACCATCCAGCGGTATCTGCCGCTTCTTAGGGTGTTCATAGGTCCATTATACACATTAAACACCCGTATTACTAATTAAAGCTGTTAGATCAAGGCTTACCTTTTCCCCACCATATGGGTTCGAACCCGACCGAACGTACCGTTCGATACGGGCGGGTATCTTCCAGTAGGCGGAGCCGTCAAAATCGCCATATTTTACAAGGGTTCCGCCAGTCGGCGGATTAGATACCCCGGTAGGACATGTAAAAAATAGTCACCCGAAGGAGACTATATGAACGCGCAAACAACGCACAAAACAAAAATCGAGGGCACTGTATACGGTAGGACCATTTCCAGTATCCTAGGCATCCCGACACCTTCCGTGACAACTCTTCCTCCATGGTACCGCAAAACAAAAAGTAATACTTACACTTGTTGACCTCTTTGCGGTGTTTAGTATAGGGTATGGAAAGGATTTGAGCAACCGTTCCTCCCGGACAAAGTCACGCCAATTTAGCCGCCCCACAAAGGCGGTTTTTTCTTTACCCTGAGCGAAGCCTGCCTACCGGACAGGCAGGTCGAAGGGTTTTGTTGTTATACTTCGCAGATGACTCACCGTCGCGGGTTTACTCTTGTTGAGCTTTTGGTGGTCATCGGTATCATTGGTATTCTTGCGACGATTGTGTTGGTTGCACTCGGCGGAGCAAAGGGCGCCGCGCGGGACGCGCGGCGCAAAGCCGAAATTTCGCACATAGGGCAATTCCTAAAACTCAACTGCTACACACCCGATGTCGGCCCAGGCGATTACGACCTCCTCCTTATCGTCGAAGAAGTAAAAACAAAATACCCGCAATATGCAAATCAAATTCCAACCCCTAAAGACCCTTCAAGCGGCACCGACACGCAAAGCAACTACCGCTATGTCGTCTCGAGCGGGGGCAGTTGCGCGCTCTACGCCAACCTCGAGCAGGAGTCGACACCAGCGACACTTTTGGTCACCGTGCCAACACCCGGCGGCGGCACCGGCGTTTTTCAGGAGGCGAGCGCAGGGTGGAACGGTTCGGATAAATATTTTCAGGTCTCGAGCTAACAAATCCAGAATACTAATGTACCCTACGCTCTAGAGTTATTTTCAATAATGATAGGGGTACGAGCCGAGTCTTGTGCCATCGTATACCCCAACCCAAAGCTCAATAGTGCAACGATTACAACAATACAAAAGACGATGATATCCACTCGATGCTCTTTCCATACACGAGTGGCTTTCTCCACAGGAAGCATAGAAATACGATACCATAGGAAATAATGCCAGTGCGCCCTGACACTCTGCTCTTTTTTGCCGCGTGCAGTTTTGTTGCGGGTGCAATCCTTGGCGGGCTTGGAGCCCCGCCCATGGTTGCCATTCTCGCCGTTGCCCCACTAGTCTGTGTTGCCCTCTTTTTTGGGGTACGACCCGTGATACTCGCCACGGTGGCGGTGCTCTTGCTTGTAGGAAACATCTATTATGCCCTTGATGATTATGAATATCAAAGAGCGCAACACGCGGTGGCGGGTGTTACCCATTTTGAGGGGGTAGTCGTGGACGAGCCACGACGCTCTCTTACTGCTCAAACAGCAAAGGTGGAGATAACGAACGTAGATGTTGCGGGCGCCCAAGGAGGCCGCGTATACATCAGGACAGACCTCTTTCCGGAGCTTTCGTATGGCGACGGAGTGCGTGTCTCGGGTGCCGTGGTACCTCCGCCGCGAGACTCGTACGGCAACTACATGGCAAAAGAGCATATACACGGCACCTTGTTTTATCCAAAGGTAGAGGTCGAGGGCAACAAGGGTAACCCGCTTTTTGGAGCACTTTTGGGCCTGCGACAATCACTCAAAGACCATATAAGCCGTCTGTTTAGCCAACAGCACACGGCGTTCCTTGCTGGCGTTCTCTTGGGCGATAAAGACGAATTCTCTCCCGAATTTTTACAGAAGCTTTCGGTAAGCGGCACGATGCACTTGATGGCGCTCTCCGGCTCAAACATGGTCATCATCATATTTATCGCTCTTGGCATATTTTCGGTCGTGTTCTGGGGGAGAAAACGTCCGCAGTTTATTGCAACGTTCACAACTGTGGCGCTCTTCGTGGCGATGACCGGCTTCCAAGTGTCTGCTATTCGCGCCGCGCTGATGGCGTTTATTGTGGGGTTCGCTAGCGTAACGCATAGGATATACAACCCACACAACGCCATCGCGCTTGCGGCGTTTATCATCACGATATGGAACCCAAAAGCGCCGATGTTTGACCTCGGATTCCAACTCTCATTTCTTGCAACGCTCGCTATCATCTACCTCGCTCCCGCCCTTAAGCTCCTACCGTTTTTGCGAGCAGATGGCGCGTTGGGCTGGCGCGATGCGCTTGTTATAACGGCGGCGGCAGAGCTCGGTGTGGCACCTATCACCATCATCAATTTTGGCAATTTTTCTTTTACGGCGCTCCTGGCAAACATCGGAATTCTTGCGGTTATCCCTCTCCTAACCGTTATGGGGTTTCTTGCCGCGTTCTGCTCAATGCTGTTTCCACCGCTTGCATCCCTTATAAGTATACCGATCGCGTTTCTTATAGACTACGTCGTTTTTATAGTTGAAACGTTCGCGGTTGTGCAGGTGCCGTTCAACCCCGAAATCGGCGTTGTGGCCGCAGCAGTGTACTATTGCGTGGTGATATGGGTATGCTGGCGCTGGTCGCCCGCACTACAAACACATGAAAAAGCATCGTGATGGTACATCCAAGACCATTGTCCAGCTTGCGGCTGTGGTCGGTGTTGGTTTAACGCTGTGGCTTTGGTTTGGCATATTCGGCGCGCACGCCACCCCGAGTACCCTGTATGTTCTAGACGTTGGCCAAGGAGACAGCCAGCTCGTTGTGCTTGCATCAGAAAACGGCAGGTCTGCGATAAAAATACTCATAGACGGCGGCCGGGACAAGAGCGTACTTGCGGCACTGGACACAGCATTAGGAAATGCAAACAACAAGTACCTTGACCTCGTTATCCTCACGCACACCGACCTCGACCACCTGGGCGGGCTTATCGAAGTCGCACGCCGATACGACATTGGAATGTTTATATCAAACGGGCGCACAGCAGTGTCGGAAGCGTACAACGCACTACAAAAAGTGCTCACCGAGCGCGATATCCACACGCTTGTTCTCCTCGAAGGAGACACTATACGCTATAGCGGCAATCGCATTACTGTTCTCTCGCCGGACCGCGCGCTCTTGGGAAACAAAGAGGTAAACGAGTCGGGTATTGTCGTGATGCTCACTGCAAACCAGCAAGCGGGCGGAGTAAAAGTGCTTTTTACCGCGGACATCGGCTTCCCTGCTGAACAAGCGCTCCTTACGAAAAAGTACGACCTCGCGGCTGACATCTTAAAAGTAGGACATCATGGTTCGAAGTATTCCTCCGGTGAGAATTTTGTTGCCGCCGTGCGGCCGCTGGTCGCGGTCATCGGCGTTGGCAAAAATAGCTACGGCCACCCTACCCCGCGCGTGTTACAAACGCTTGAGCTTGCTGGCTCGCGCGTGTATCGCACCGACGAGAGTAGCACCATCAAAATCCCTTTGAGTATCGAAGCGGGCACGTCGGTGCAGACACCTACCACTCCTGCGGGCACTCTGGCGGCGGTTGCAAGCATTATGACCGGGGGATATAAAAATACCGGCATCACGACAGTATCTCTGCGGCACGCGCGCGAGGAAACAAACAAGTTTAGTCTCGTCCCCCACGAGGAATGCTCCTTCCACTCCGGGAGCAACCCAAAGCACTCGCCCGTCATCATCAACGAAGTTGCGTGGATGGGTTCGCTTAGCGGCGCTACGCACGAGTGGATAGAGTTGCGCAACCTCTCGCCCGTGAGTGTAAATATGTCTGGCTGGCAGATTCTAAACGAGAATGAGCGGCTCCGTATTACGTTCCCACAACAGTCGGTATTTAATCAACCCTATATGGTGCTCGCGCGCAGTGCCGCGCAGAGCGCGCTTGGATTTGATGCTACGCTCACCTTTGCTGGCGCCTTGCGCAACAGTAATGAGGGCCTGCGGCTCTACGACAGTGAGTGCAATTTGATAGACGAAGTACCGGTCTCCGCAAAGTGGCCTGCGGGAAACAATACTTCCAAACAAACAATGGAGCGTACAACTAACTTGTCGTGGGTTACCTCGCAAGGCGCCGGAGGCACACCAAACAAAGCAAACACCGGGCGATAATATTATGACCCGAGAGGAATTTGAACAGCTGGTGGAGGAAGAGTTTCCGAATGCAATTCCGGAGAAGTTTCGCAATAGGATACAAAATGTCGCACTTTTGATTGAAGCCGAGCCATCGCAGATGGTGCGGAAACAGGAAGGCCTAGACCGCAATGAGACGCTACTCGGGTTGTATCAGGGCATCCCCGCAACCGCGCGCGGCGACCAATATGGAGTTGGTGTGACATTACCTGACAGCATTACGCTGTTTCAGCAACCAATAGAAGATACAGCGCGGGAAGAAAGTACGGATGTACGGCATGTCATCCGCGACACCATCTGGCACGAAGTCGCACACCATTTCGGTTATGATGAACACCAGATACGCGGACGGGAGCAAAAACGTGACACATAGGTCCGTCCTATGTATTCTGCAACCTCGGTCATTGAGAATGGCTTAATGCGTTGCAACTCGAGCCGCCCCACCAATGGGGCTTTTTCTTCCCTACTCAACCGAAAGGATTTTTGAGGGCGAGTGGTGGCCGCTTATAATACGCACCTTTTCTACCGGTATGTGGAAGTGGGCGGCGACCAGCTCGACCACGCGGCGGTTTGCCAAGTTTTGAATGGGTTTTTGTTTGACCAAAATCTCAAAGCGGTTATCGGGAAGCACCACTACCTCCTCCTTTTTCGCACCCGCACGCACCCGAGCTTTTACATACATAAGGGTACGATAGCACGCAGTAGGTATACACGAGGCGATGTTACGCGACAGACCCACAGAGTGTGTGCGGACGGTATATCAAGTATAGTGTTACCTATGCACCCCGAAAAACTGCAACGCGAAGTAAGTAAATTTTTTGGTACACAGTTAAAATCGTATGTAGGGTTTGAACGTAAACTTGCGGCGACAATATCAAAGTTTCTGACCACGTCCTTGGGTAGTATGTGGTTTTTAAACATCAGCATCACCTTTATTAGTATATGGACTATTGTCAACCTCGGATGGATACCCATGGTTGAGCCGTTTGACCCGTACCCATTTGTTCTGCTGATGATGCTTATCTCGTTCTGCGCGGTGCTGCTGGCTATTGTCGTCCTTATAAACATAAATCAGCAAGGGAGGATGTCGGACGTGCGGCAGCGGATCGAGTTTGAAGTAAACGTGCGCGCAGAACAAGAGATAACAAAAATGCTTACTATGCTCGAAGAGTTGCGTGTCCGGGTTGGTATGGTAAAAGCCGATACAGAACTAGACAGTATGAAAAAAGAAATCGACATCGCCGAAATCAAAGAAGATGTCGAACATGGCATTGAAGAAGGTAACGGTTAAAACACTGTATGAAGTCCCCTCTTACTATCGGCACCCGCGGGAGCGATTTGGCATTAAAGCAGGCAGACATCACCAAGCGTGCATTGCTCAGGGCGGAGCCAGCGCTCGAAATTGAAATACAAATAATCAAAACCGAGGGCGACACCAACCAGAGCCCTATCCCGCTTGATGTCGTCGGTAAGGGGTGGTTCACCAAAGAAATCGAGCAAGCACTGTTGGGAGGCGCTATCGATATCGCTACTCATAGCTTAAAAGACCTGCCGGAGTCGCTGTCGCCGGGGTTGCACATTGGTGCCTATCTAGAGCGAGAAGATGCCCGAGATGTGCTAGTGAGTAACAACAACCGTATTCTCGATGCGCTCCCCCGAGGAGCTGTTATTGGTACCGACAGCCTCCGCCGCAAAGTACAGATTTTGGCGTTGCGTAGCGATTTGGTGGTGGTGAGTATCCGCGGGAACGTGCCGACACGCATACAAAAACTCGCGAGCGGAGACTACGACGCGCTCGTGCTTGCCTCAGCTGGGCTCAAGCGCCTCGGGATGGAGGACACAATTACACAGTATTTTGAAGTGGGCGACATGACACCAGCGCCGGGCCAAGGGACACTTGCTCTCGAAACAAAAGTGGGCGGTGCAGAATTACAGAAACTACTTACGGCGATACAAGACACCGATGCCGCAGAGGCAAGTAACATAGAGCGCTCATACTCGCTTGCCATGGGGGGCGGTTGCAAGTCGCCAACAGGCGCATATGCATTTCGCGAAGGAGACCAGTGGGTCCTCCTGGGCATGCGAGCGGACTCCTCCATGCGTATCGTGCGAGAAGAGATGCGTGCGCCTCTCGGAGAGAGCGCGCAGTTGGGTGAGATGTTGGCAAAAAAACTGTTAGGAAATTGAGGTCATGCAGAAGACACTTGAAATACGTGTAGAAGTGCACCGTCTCCCGCTTTCTCGCGCTTCGATTGTTGCACTCCGCAATCTCAACCGGTACGACCTGGTTGTATGCACCAGTAAAAATGCCAGAAAATTTTTTGCGGTTGAGCTCAAAGAACGCCGCGTGCAACCCGCGCAACGCACCACTATCATCCAGGTCGGTCCTCGCAGGGACTTGCTAAAATTCCCGATAGATAACATGCACATCCTTTTCCCTCGTTCTGCCCTGGCACCCTACGATATCGTGCGGCAACTTCGCGCGCGGGGTGCCGTTGTCCGTGTTATACCGCTCTACACCACAGACAGCGTGCCACTTTCCCCCCCGCAGAAGGAGTCACTCCTGCGCGGAGAGGTTGCGCGATTGGCGTTCAAAAGCCCCTCGGGGGTACACGGGCTCGTGGGGCAGTTGGAGAAAAAAGAGCGCGAGGTGGTGTTCCGTATTCCGGCGCAATGCATCGGCTATACTACCGCGCGCGCCGCGCGCGAAGCCGGATTTAAAAAAATCTCCATAAAAAGCGTATAATCGCACCATGCCTTGCCATAGTTATATATTTTTCGACAGAGAGCCGAGTATCACACAGGTGCCTGAGGAGGTGCTCAAACAATACAAAGATGCATTTGTGTCTCTGTTGGAGCACGCGGGAGATGTCGGCGTTGCCGCGTACGCGACACTCGGGTTTAAGCCACGTACGCGCTTTATGCTGCACTTGCGTGCCGCAGAAGCGGGTAGTATCCAGCACTATCTACAAACACTCATGCGCTCGGCGTTCGGCAAACACCTCACCATAACTCATACTTTTTTGGGGTTGGTGCGTCCCTCGCAATACAACCCGCATCGAGCGCCGGAAGAAAAAGAATTTGTAGACGGCGCAGGAAAATATTTGATTGTGTATCCGTTTACCAAAACCCCAGAGTGGCACTTGCTCCCACTTGAAGAGCGCCGAGAGATGATGCGGGAGCATGTACACGTTGCGCGCACCTTTAGCACCTCGATACGACAGCTTTTGCTGTATGCATACGGCATTGACGACCATGAGTTTATTGTCTCCTACCAGTGCGACCGTTTGCTCGACTTCCAAACATTGGTGATGGAATTGCGCTCAACAAAAGGCCGTGCGTACACCAAAAACGATACGCCTATTTTTTTGTGCACACACGTGCCGCTCTCCCAACTACCCGAGTTATTATGAATGATATTTTTCTCAAGGCGTGCCGCAAGGAGCCAACCGAGCATATACCTGTGTGGTTTATGCGCCAGGCCGGTCGCTCCCTGCCGGGGTATCGAAAGTTGCGCGAGACATACAACGTACTCACCCTGGCACAAACGCCGGAGCTTGCAGCGCAAGTAAGCCTCGAGCCGGTCGAGCGCCTCGGAGTGGACGCCGCCATTTTATTTGCCGATATTATGCTCCTGCCTATTGCCTTGGGGGTAGGTGTAAAAATTGTCGACAATATCGGCCCCGTTATCGCACACCCCATTCGCACACGCGCAGATATTGAAACGCTTCTGCCATTTGCATCAAAAAATATCGCGTATTTGCAGGAAACTATTACGATTTTGCGGAGCACACTACAGGTCCCGCTCATCGGTTTTTCGGGAGCACCGTTTACCCTTGCGAGTTATTTAGTCGAGGGAGAGCCCTCACGCACGTGGACAAAAACAAAACGCTTTATGTTTGAACAACCAAAAGCCTGGGGACAGCTGATGGAGATACTTTCGGATGCGACTATAGAATACCTTTCGGTGCAGATTGACGCGGGCGCGCAGGCGATACAACTCTTCGACAGCTGGGCTGGGTGCCTCGCACCGAGCGCTTACCGCGAGCAGGTACTACCCTACACGCAAAAGATTTTTACGTCGCTCAAACACAAAAACGTACCGCGCATCCACTTTGGCACTAACACCGCCGGTCTGCTCGCCGACTTTGCAAGGGTTGACTGCGAAGTTATCGGTGTCGACTGGCGAATTTCTCTCGCGGCGGCGCAAACGCTTGTCGGGGGCAAAGCCCTGCAAGGGAACCTAGACCCGGCGGTCTTGCTTGGGGGCCAACAGACGATTGAGAAAAAAGTCGACGAACTGCTGGGCGAGCTTCCCTCCCACACTGGCTATATTTTTAATCTCGGGCATGGCATTTTGCCCGAGACCGACGACCAAAAAGTAAAAAAGCTAGTGGAGTATATCCATGCAAAATAACAAAGAGCTCACTGGCGTCTTGTTGATGACCTATGGGTCGGCGACCGTGCCCGAGCAGGTGCGAGAGTACTTCGAACATATATATAGAGGAGCGGCACCGGAGACACTCGTACAAGACTTTGAACATCGCTACCGCATGGTCGGACGCTCGCGGCTCGTTGAGATTACAAAACAACAAGCGGCGCTCCTGCAAAAACAACTTGGTAAAAACTATGTCGTGCGCGCCGCGATGCGCCACTCTGCGCCGTTTACCGCTGGTGCGGTTGCCGAGTGTAAAGCGGCAGGAGCAACAAAACTGGTGGGGGTTATTTTGTCTCCGCAGTACTCGGCTTTTATTATGGGTGGCTACCGCACAGCATTTGCAGAAGCCGCTCTGCAAAACGGATTTTTAGAAAAAGATATCAGTATCGCGAGACCATGGCCGACAGAAAAACATTTTATACAACTGC
>JAUSIO010000020.1 GCA_030647845.1 bacterium | reverse complement strand
GCGGGGGGTTGAGGGAATTACTCCGCGGCTCGGCTGCTCGGCACTTCCTCGGGTAGGAAGCGTCGTCCCTCCGCGGCGGGGAGCCGTTCGGCAAGAGCGGCGACCTCCTGTCCGAGACTGGCTACCTGTTGCTTGAGTTCGCCGAAATCTTTGTCGTCCGGAGTACTCTTAAACTCATTGAGGACCTCGTCGAGCTTCGTCTTGAGTGCATCGAGGTCCGCTCCGCGATGCTCTGCGAGCGACGTGCCAATACCGGCGAGCGTTTTGGCGGAGTTGTCCAATGATTCATCCACACCTTTCATCCAATAGCCTAAGTTAGTGCGGTGCGTCTGGAGATTATCAGCGAGGACATTGGTTTGCGATGCTGTTCGCTCCAAAAGCACATTGTCCGTATAGCGACCAGCGAGGAGCGCCACAATCTCGTAGACTAGCGAGACGAGCAGGAGTGCTGTTGGGACCAGGGCAATGATGCCGACGGCGAGCCACTCGCTGTCGAGCCCGTCCCACCACTGTAGTGGGCTGGAGCCGAATTGTAGCGGATTCGCGAAGACGCCAAAAGCAAATGCCGAGAGCACAAGCACCACCATGGTCCACGCAACACCAGTGGCGCCCGTGTAGACCTTTGCCGCTTCCTTCCGGGCGAGTTTGCCGAAGAAAAGTGTGGGGATGGCGATCAGTGTACCCGCGATTGCCAACCTGGCTATTGCCGCCATCGGCGTTGATATGTCCTTTATCTGTTGCCACAATTCCGACAGCGTATCCGGGTTTTGCGGCAACTGCGGGGGCAGCGTGTGCCCGAACCGCACGGCATAGTATGCGAGCCCTGTGCCCGCGACCAAAAGCAATAAGCGCCGTATCATCTGCGTCTCCCTCTCAAGAAACTGGGCAATACCCGCCCGTCGATTCATCCACAAAAAAAGTACCGCATAGCTGAAAAATAGTCAAGTTGACATTCAAAAAAACCGCTATATGATTCCGAGCGGATAGTCTAAAAAACTGGGAAAGGAAAATTAGCCATGATGGTAGTCATGAACTGGCTACTGCGCCAACTCGGTCGATTGGCGGGGGCTGTCGGGCGCAGGATACTGAGAATGCTCCCCAACTTCGCTGCGCTGAGGCTCATCCTCAAAATCTTCTTCGTGCGGCTACTCATCGCACTCGGCTTTCTGTTTGCTGGGTTCAATATGAGCGGATACGACCTGCTACGGCTCTGCCGCTGGCTGGTCGGGCAGGTTAGGGTGGTCGAAGTCTATCAAGACCCTTCGGCGCTGACTGCTATCGTGCTGTTTCTCGTCTGGGTCGGCGTTGCCGGTTGGTCTCTCAACCAGAGCCGCCTTGCCCTGAAGAGTGGTCTTGCTTGGGTCGGCGCGATCATCGGGCTCAGCATTGTGATCCTCTTCAACTTGGAGCACATCCCGGTCAACGCCGACTGGGTGGTTTCGTTCGTCGAAGTGGGGGTCGCTGTGTTGGTGGCATTTGCGTTCACCTTCCCGAAGATCAGGCAGATATTGACGAGCGTTGTGTCGATAGCACAAACGGGTAGCCAGCATGATGTTGGAACCGATGCTCAGCCAGACCCGGGGGCGATACACATCCACGTCGATTCAGACGTAGTGCCAGGCCATACCGACTGAAGCTCTATTCCACTCCGCTCGGCACTCTCGAGCGGTTTTTTCTTTCCTTGTGTTTGTGCCTTGCGCGCGGTACCTTTTATATATGCCCGAATTAAAAAAGTTTGAGATTACCTCGCCCGTGGCGATTATTATTGCAGGGGTTGTTATCGCCGACGCGATTGTGTTTGCACACATGCGCCCCGCCGCGCCCGCCGAGGCGGGCGCGGCGGTGGCCACCGTGAGCGCGACGAGTGTACGCCCGCCCTCGGCGCAAGACCACATTGTTGGCTCGCCCACGGCCCCCATTGTGCTGGTTGAGTACTCCGACTTCCAGTGCCCGTTTTGTTCGATGATTCACCCAACGCTCAAAAAAATCGTGGGCGAGTCGGGCGGCAAAATAGCCTGGGTGATGCGCCAATTTCCGCTTGACAGTATCCACCCACAAGCAAACCCTGCGGCAAACGCCGCCGAGTGCATTGCGGCGCAGCTTGGCAACACTGGTTTTTGGAAGTTTGCCGATGCGATTTTTGCAAATCAGCAAAGCATAAGCCCTGCGTATTACGCCCAACTCGCACAACAGTTTGGTGCAGATATGCCGCAGTACAACGCGTGTTTTGCCGCCTCGAAATACCAAACGGTAATCGACGCCGATGTTGCCGAGGCACAAGCGGCCGGCGCCTCGGGCACGCCGTATACTATTGTACTCAACACCCGCACCAACAAAGCCGCACCGGTCTCGGGTGCCTTGCCCGAGGCACAGATTATGGCGGTAATTAAATCGGTGCAGTAGCGTCTTCACCCCGGGTACAGGTTTATTAATGTAAATTATAGTCACTATGGAAGGAATGCCATTTGAGGGTCCCACGGGCGAGAAGTTGCGCAAAGCACTTTTGGTAACCGTTATCGTGCTCGCGATATTTTTGGCCGCGCAAGCTACGGCAGGCATTATGAGTTTGCGCTACATCGGTGCGGGTGTTGTGGCGACAAACACTATCAACGTTTCGGGCCACGGCGAGGTCTTGATGGCACCCGACATCGCCACGTTTTCCTTTAGTGTTGTCTCCGATAAAGCAACCGTTGCCGCGGCACAAGCAGACGCGACCGCAAAGCAAAACGCAGTGAGCGACTATCTTGGCGGTGCGGGTGTCGACAAAAAAGATTTGCAAACGAGTGGCTACTCGGTACAGCCGCAGTATGAGTACACGCAGATTGTCTGTGTCGCATACCCGTGTCCGTCTGGCAGACAGGTGTTGAGGGGTTACGAGGTGCGCCAAAGCACAACAGTAAAGGTGCGCGACACCGCAAAAGCGGGCGACTTGCTCGTGGGTGTTGGCACAAAGGGCGCGACCGAAGTGAGCGGTTTGCAATTTACATTCGACGACCCGGCTGGCGTGCAGGCACAAGCGCGTGGCAAAGCGATTGATGATGCAAAAGCAAAAGCAAAGGTGCTTGCCAAGCAACTCGGGGTGAGTTTGGTGCGCGTTGTCTCCTTTAGCGAAAGTGGCGGTGGTTACTCGCCGCAACCAATGTATGCGAGCATGGATGTTAGTACCGCGTCAAAAGCGGTAGCCCCCGACATTTCGGTGGGGGAAAATAAGACCAGTGTCGATGTCTCGGTGACTTACGAAATCCGTTAATCCACAGGGCGCCCGAGTCGGCTCTTGACAGAGAGCATGTTTCATGTACACTATCTTTGGCAGTACCGCCGTAACTAGGGGATGAAATAGGGGGATTCCCGATGACACGTGAAGGCATGATTTCTGGGAGTTTTGCTGGTGTCGTTCTGGTCGCTGCGACGTTGGTGCTGTTTATACCAACGCCACTGCAAAATACCGGGCTGGACCAGCGTGGGCTGGATCAGCTTATGGTCGGCGTGGCGGATCGTCGCGAGTCTTTCACGACTTCGTTCCCACTGCCGGGGTTTGACGCCGCCGATGAGGAGAAACTCGCCAAGTTTCTCGAGGAGAAAGTCGAACCGCCGTCGGCGATACCCGACGAGTGGCGCGCGCCGCTGTCACCCGGTGTTTTTCGGGAGACCCGCAACCCTCGCGGCAACGTCAATAATTTGCCGCTTGAGCGTTAGGGCTCACGCCCCGCCGTCCCGAATTCTCGGGACGGCGATTTTCATTTGACAGCAACTTGTTTGTGCGATAGTATGGCAGGTACTAAAGCCCCGCGGGGCTTTTAAAAATGCCCCGCCAGTAGGTCGGGCAAGCAAAATAATAAACAAATACTATGCCTCAATATTTTAAAGAAGTCCGCGCAGAGATGCGCCACGTGTCGTGGCCGACACGCAGCCAGACCATTGTGTACAGTGCAGTTGTTATCGGTGTGTCTGTGGCAACCGCGACCTACCTCGGGTTGTGGGATTATCTCTTTACTGCAATCGTTCAGAAAATAATCTAGCTTGCTAGATTAAATATAAGAAGAAACTTTATATGGCAAAACAAGACAACAGCGTTGGGCGGGCATGGTACGCGATACACACCTATGCCGGGTACGAAAACGCGGTGGCACGCAACTTGCGCCAACGCATCGAGTCGCTCGGCTTGCAAAACAAAATTTTTAGCGTCGTCGTACCGACCGAGCGCACCATCAAAATAAAAGGTGGGCGTCGTGTCGAGGAGGAGGAAAAAGTCTACCCGGGTTATGTGTTGGTCGAGATGCAGGTCGACGACCAGTCGTGGTTTGTCGTGCGCAACACCCCGCGCGTGACCGGATTCGTGGGCTCGGGTGTTAATCCGGTACCGCTCAAGCAATCGGAGGTAGACGAGTTGCTCGGCCGCATGGCGGCCAAAGAGGGCAGTGTCAAACA
>JAUSIO010000014.1 GCA_030647845.1 bacterium | reverse complement strand
CCGGTAGCTCGCTGATGACCTTGATTCGCGATGTAAAGTTGACCACGTTGCCCTCCTTATCACGTAGGGGTTCATCCAACAGAAACGTACATTGTCTGTATCTTCTTGTCAACTGGTAGATTGCCATGCACATAACGCTGTGGTATCATCTCCATATCGAGCAGGCCACGTGGCCTTTTTCGTTTAAATTAAGAGATGGAAATACGAAATATAGCCATCATAGCCCATGTCGATCACGGCAAGACGACCCTCACGGATGCTTTACTGCGCCAAACGGGCGTGGGGGTAGAGGGAGTCTCTATGGACAGCAACGACTTGGAGCTTGAGCGCGGGATTACCATCTACTCCAAAAACGCCGCGATACTATACCCTTCGACAGGCTCAGGGCGGGAAGTCACAAAAATAAATATCGTTGACACGCCTGGCCACGCCGACTTTGGGAGCGAGGTCGAACGCGTACTGCGTAGCATCGACTCGGTGCTGTTGGTGGTCGACGCGCAAGAGGGCCCCATGCCGCAAACACGTTTTGTGCTGAAGAAGTCCTTGGAGTTAGGGT
This sequence comes from bacterium, assembly GCA_030647845.1. GTDB lineage: Bacteria > Patescibacteriota > Minisyncoccia > Phycocordibacterales > SBAW01 > GWA1-54-10. The sequence goes on along the minus strand of JAUSIO010000014.1, from coordinate 8,564 downwards.
TAAAGCCCATTGTCGTCTTAAACAAAATCGACAAACCCGCCGCCGACCCGGCGCGTGCCGAGGAGCAGGTGCTCGAGCTTTTTTTGGAGCTGGGTGCATCCGATGAGCAGGCCGATTTCCCGGTTATCTACGCAAACGGGCGCGCGGGTATCGCCAAGAAAAATCTTGCCGACGAGTCTGCCGACCTCACACCGCTCTTGGATACTATTTTAGAAAAGGTTCCGGCGGCCGGAGTTGGACAAGAAAATCTCCCATTGCGCTTACAGCCGTTTAACTTGGCGTATGACAATTTTCTTGGGCGGCTCGCAGTTGTGCGTGTGTGGGAAGGCACGCTCAAAACCGGGCAAACTGTTTTTATCAACTCCGACGCCAAAGGGTCGGAGCCCCGACCGGAGCGTCGGGGAAAAGAAGTATTTAATACTCGCCAAGGCAAAATTACAAAAATTTTTACGTTCAACGGTTTACAACGGGTTGAGGCACAAGAGGTTGTGGCAGGTGACGTCGCGCTTATCGCGGGCTTGAGCGACATTTTTATCGGCGAGACGGTGTGCGACAGTGCAGATGTCGAGCCCTTGCCGGCAATTGCGGTCGACGAGCCGACTATCACACTCAACTTTTTGGTCAACAACTCGCCGTTTGCCGGGCGGGAAGGAAAGTTTGTTACCACGCGGCAAATCCGCGAGCGCCTCGAGCGTGAGCTCGAGGTAAATGTCGGCCTAAGAGTAGATTTTTCGAGCCCCGACGCCTCTAAAGTTTCGGGTCGGGGTGAATTGCACATCGCGATTTTGCTCGAGCAGATGCGCCGTGAAGGGTACGAGCTACAAGTCTCACAGCCGCAAGTGATTTTCCGCGAAGTCAATGGCAAAAAACTCGAACCATTCGAAGAAGTCGTGGTAGACACGCCGAGCGCGTACCAAGGTGCAATAATTGAGCGGCTAGGGAATCGTAAGTTTGTTATAAACAATATTACAACGCACAACAACTCGGTGCGTCTGGTGTTGCAAGGCCCAACCCGTGGGCTGTTGGGCTACCGCAACCAGTTTGTACTCGACACAAAAGGCGACGGTATCCTCTCTTCGCGCTTCGTAGAGTTTCGTCCATACGCGGGAGAAATTACAAAACGCGCGGTTGGCTCGATGGTATCTATGGTCTCGGGTAAAACGCTTGGATTCTCGCTCTGGAACTTGCAAGACCGCGGCGTGCTCTACATCAAACCAGCAACCGAGGTGTACGAGGGCATGGTTATTGGCAATACTTCTAAAGGCGAAGAGATGAGTGTCAACCCAACCAAAGGCAAACAACTCACCAACATGCGCGCATCCGGTAGCGACGAAGCGATAAACTTGGTGCCGCCATATGAACTGTCGATTGAGCGTGGGCTCGAGGTGATGGTAGAAGACGAATATTTAGAAATCACGCCGCAAAGCGTACGCTTGCGCAAACAAGGTTTGAGCGAGCTAGAGCGCACCCGCGCCAAGAGGCAAGGGTAAAAATGCTATACTAGCGCTATGAAACTCGCTCGGCTTATGCCGTTATTTTTTGCAGTGGTGTTTGTAGCGCTCCCATTGTCTTCTGCCCATGCAGCGGCACGTACGATGGTGTTTGGCACCTCTGGGAGCGACGTGGGTGTGTTACAAAGCGCGCTTATGTCAAAAGGATATCTTTCAGCGAGTGCCACAGGATACTTTGGCTCCCTCACGCTCACCGCCGTTAAAAAATTTCAGTGTGACAGCGGCATCGTCTGCTCGGGCGCAAGCTGGGGCGTTGCAGGGCCGCAAACACAGGCGGCGTTGGAGCTTGCTGGTGTGGAGAGTGCCGCGGTAGTAGGTAGAAAATCATCGCTTGAAATCGGCGGGTGGATACCCTACTGGCGCAACGCGACCGGCACGCAAGACGTGTTGCCGCATTTGGCGGCGATGACCGAAATCAGCCCGTTTGTGTTTACCATTAAAAGCGATGGCACACTCCACGACAACGGTCCGCTTACAGAAGAACCGTGGTTGTCGTTTATCGTCGCAGCAAAAAAAGCAAAAGTGCGTGTGATACCCACCGTGATGTGGGGCAATGGAGACGCGATACACGCGATATTGAGCGACACAAAAAAGCGCATCGCGCTTGAAGATGCAATTGCTGCGATGGTCAGAGAGGGCGGCTACGACGGTGTTGATATTGATTTTGAGGCAAAACACGCCGAGACAAAAGATTATTTTTCTACATTCCTCAAAGGGCTCTACGCGCGCATGGGCCCGAAGTGGGTCTACTGTAGCATCGAGGCACGTATGCCCGTTGTTGAACGCTATGGCTACGGCGTGACACCACCTGCCGACGCGACCGAGTATGCAAACGATTATGTCGCGATAAACAAATACTGTGACCGTGTCGCAATCATGACGTACGACCAGGGTAAAATCAGCGCACTACTCAACGCTGCGCGCGCCGCGCCATATGTGCCGGTCGCTGACCCAGCGTGGGTCGAAAATGTTATCAACCTCGCGGCACAAACCATTTCGAAAAAGAAACTGCTAATCGGCGTGGCGACCTACGGGTACGAATATTCGGTGACACCCAAAGGCGATGGGTATCAATACAAACTGCTCTGGGCGTTTAATCAGGGCTACGCAACCCAGCTTGCCGCTCAGCTTGGCATGGCGCCCATACGCAACAGCGCGGGAGAACTCTCGTTTATCTACAAGTCCACCCCGGCGACCGATGCTTTAGCGGCGATAGCAAGCACGCCGGGTAGTGTGACGGTGTCGCAGACAAACACACCGCCACCACCCGGGGAAGTGTACTCGCAGAGGGCGATAGCAGGCGCAATCCAGCCGCCGTTTAATATTGTGTGGTGGAGCGATGCGCAGGCAATCGCCGACAAAGTCGCGCTTGCCCGCAAACTCGGTGTCCGTGGCATCGCCGTCTTCAAATTCGACGGCGCCGAAGACCAAAACATCTGGGGGGTGTTGAAGTAGATTTTGGAAAAGAAAAAGAGAGCTGGTTAGGCTCCCCTAATTTTTAGTGTCCTTTTTTTGTGGAATCTGGACAAGACTTGTTCAGCTGAGGATAGCTGACACTATCTCCGGCCCGAGCGAGTGTCCCGCTCGTTGCTCCTAAACTACGCTGGTTTTGAACGTCGAAAAACAATCTATAGCATTATTTTGTTCTTGTCAACCGAAAACTTTTTCCAATTTACCGAGTTACAATACAATAATAATACGAAACACATGGCTCGAGCTGGTGGTGTGGTGGGTGTACAGCGCAGTTGCGGTCACGGGCGTGTGCGCGGTGGCGTATGGCGTGGTGTAGCAAAAGTAGCGATATACTAGAGGCACGATGTCTCTTAAGGACGAGTTGCAAAAGGTAATGCACGGCGAGGTCGAGGATGCGCCTGCGGTGTTGGAGAAGTTTTCGCGCGATGCGAGTTTGTTCCGCATTGTACCCGCCGTGGTCGCGCACCCGCGGGACGCGCAAGACGTGTGCGCTGCGGTGCAGTTTGTAAATTTAAAAAATGAAGAGGGTTGTGCCCGCAGGTTAAACCTGCCGTCGGCAGGTTTAACCTGCGGGCGTCTTTCTTTGACGGCGCGGTCGGCGGGTACCGACATGTCGGGCGGGCCGTTGAACGACTCGATAATTTTAGACATGACAGCGCACCTCAATAAATTACTCGAGGTTGACGAGCGGTTTGCAACCGTCGAGCCGGGGATGTACTTTCGCGATTTTGACCGCGAAACAAAAAAGAAAAATTTGGAGTTGCCGAGCTACACCGCTTCGCGCGAGATAAACACCGTCGGCGGGATGGCGGCAAACAACTCTGGTGGCGAAAAAAACTTAAAATACGGCAAAACCGCGCGCTACGTTCAAGAGCTTGATGTCGTACTTGCAGACGGCCAAGTGCACACACTACAAAATCTTGAAGGTGACGAGCTCAAAGCAAAATTGGCAGAACAAAGTTTTGAGGGCGATATCTATCGCCGCATGAGCGCCCTGGTGGCGGGGCATCAGGCGGTCATCGAGGCAGGGAAGCCCAGAGTCGAAAAAAATTCTTCCGGTTACGCGTTGTGGGATATCGGTAACCCATCGGGAAGCCGGGCAGGCGGAGTAAATTCGCTCAACCTCGCGCGTTTGTTTGTCGGCTCGCAAGGGACGCTTGGCATAATCACCAAAATTATCTTTTCTCTGGTGCGGCCCAAGCCGTATTCGGCGATGACAATTTTGTTTTTGGATTCGCTTGCCGAGCTGGGGCCTGTCGTGCCGCAGGTGCTCAAGCATGGACCCGACAGTTTTGAGTCGTATGACGACAACACGTTTAAGCTCGCGGTAAAATATTTCCCTGAGTTTGCCAAACAGATGGGGACAAATCTTTTCTCGCTTGGTATCTCGTTTTTGCCCGAGGTGTGGATGTTGCTACGTGGCGGTATCCCAAAGTTGGTATTGATGGTCGAGTTTTGCGCCGAGTCTCAGGAAGAAGCACTCAAAGCCGCACAGGATTTGGCAAGGGAAATAAAAGAAACACAACCGCACATTGGCGTGCGCGTTGCACGCGATAGGGAAAAATCTCGCAAGTATTGGACTATCCGCCGTGAGAGCTTTAACTTACTGCGCAAAAAAATCCGCGGCAAACGTACTGCACCATTTATCGATGATTTTGTCGTGCCACCACAAACCCTGCCCGAGTTCCTTCCTAAATTGCAGGAAATACTTTCGCACTATGACCTAACGTACACCATCGCGGGGCATGTGGGCGACGGGAACTTCCATATTATCCCGTTGGTCGACCCACAGGACCCGACAATCCGCAAAACAATCGATGAACTTTCACACCAAGTGTATGACCTAGTTATTTCCTACCACGGCTCCATTACCGGCGAGCACAACGATGGGCTTATCCGCACGCCCTATGTCGAAAAGATGTTTGGCCGCGAGATGTACGCACTGTTTTTAGAAGTCAAAAAAATCTTCGACCCACATAACATCTTTAACCCCGGCAAAAAAGTCGGTCTTAATTACTCTGATGCTTTGGCTCACTTGGATTTACCGGTCGGCAAGGCAGATGTGTCAAAATAACTCAAACAAGCCAGGGCGAGTGCGGCGGCGGCAAGGGAAAGGTCGCGGAAGAGTACTTCGAACTGCGAGGGGTTCCCGATGACAATCGCGCACAACAGTGCGGCGGCGGTGAGTGACGGCCAAAAAATTTTCCAGCCCGAAAGTATCCAAAGAGCAATCACAACTTCAACTACACCAAAGCCGTGCAAGAGCAACAGATTGGAGATACCTAGCTGTTGAGTCGCGCTGTATACAAACGGCGGAAAGTATCCAACCCACGAGTCGGGGCTAAACAGCGCGTCAATGGGCGGGTAGAGAAATGCAAACCCTATACTCAAACGCAACAACAGGTTGGCGATTTTTTGTTGAGACATTTACTGTACTACTATTGTGCCAAAATCACCGGAGTTAAAGTGGTTATGATACGGCCATGTACCGGTTTTTTGGAAAGTAAAGGAGTAGCTTTGCCCAGCAGGGACAGCAGTGCATTGGTCAAACGATGTTTCTGCGGTATCAGGGCAGTGTTGTGTCCGCGAAGTACCACTGTAGCCAGTGTGTGTAGGGTGGAGGCCAGAAGCGACCCACATCTGGCCGCCACTTTGGTTGGCAAAGGTTACCATGCCGCCTTGCGCGATAGTCACGGTTGATGGAGAAAATCCGCTGTCGGTGTAGGTGACATTGGTCGACGGCTGCTCTTGCGGTTGAGTTTGCGGGGTATCCACTGGCGCTTGCGTTGTTGTATTTACATCAGCAGGTGCGGCCAGTTGTGTTTGATAAGTATTACCAAAGTACCACCACGCGCCTCCTGCCACGAGCACCACGACCACGGCTCCTACTATAGTTGTTGGTTTCATATGCCGCAAATATACCATAGTTCGCGACCTCGCAAGTCCACAAGAGTATACTGGGGAGATGGAGCCCCTCGCGTCAAAAATCCGGCCGAAAACGCTCAAGGAGTTTGTTGGGCAAGAGCATTTGGTGGGAGTAGGCAATCTTTCGTCTGCCTCAGGACCTTCCGGCCCATTGCGCGAGGCGATAGAGGGGAAACATCTCTTCTCTTTTATATTGTGGGGACCGCCAGGGAGCGGCAAGACGACACTTGCGCGGATATATGCCAATGCGCTTGACGCCGAGTTCCACGAGCTCTCGGCGGTCGACTCGGGTAAGGAGGATATTAAAAAGGTACTAGGGACTAGGACTCTAACTTCTAGTTATCCGGAATCCGAAAAGCTATTCCCTAGAAGCTCGCACCTAGAAGCTCAAACAAGACCGAAGGTTTTGTTTGTGGACGAAATCCACCGCTTTAATAAAGCTCAGCAGGATTTTTTACTGCCCTATGTCGAACGTGGCGAGTTGACGCTCATAGGTGCCACAACCGAGAACCCAAGTTTTGAAGTGATACCCGCGCTCCTTTCGCGTTGCCGCGTGTTTGTGCTGAACGAACTGGGAGAGAGCGAGATGGAACAGATCATCAAACAAACTGGAATTAAACTATCAAAAGATGCCCGTGATTGGTTGGTGCGGGTAGCGCAGGGCGATGCGAGGCAGGCAATCACCGTGTTGGAAAATGCACAAAAATTGTACGGCGCGATAACCCTAGAAACGCTCAAAGAGACCGTGCAGTCAAAACACCTACGCTACGACAAAAAAGGAGAGGAGCACTACAACACTATAAGCGCGTTTATAAAATCGATGCGCGCGTCACAGCCCGATGCCGCGTTGTACTACTTGGCGAGGATGGTCGACGCGGGCGAGGACCCGTTGTTTATTGCACGCCGTATGGTAATTTTTGCGAGCGAAGACATCGGACTTGCGGTGCCGACTGCGCTTGTCGTTGCTAACGCTGTTTTCCGCGCGTGCGAAACAATCGGCTACCCAGAGGCGCAAATCAACCTCGCACACGGGGTCGCCTACTTGGCCGAGTGCAAAAAGTCGCGCGCCTCGCACGATGCGTACTTTGAAGCACTTGCCGATGTAAAAAATCTCGGCACCTTGCCCATCCCGCTCAAAATCCGCAACGCACCGACCAAGTTGATGAAGGATGTAGGTTATGGCAGGGGATATGAAAAATACCCCTCGACGGATTCGACAGGCTCACCGCAGGCAAAACTCGGGGCAAGAGAACCAGAAAGTTACTTGCCCGAAAAGTTAAAAAATAAGAAATATCTAAAATAATTTTCGCTACGCACTACACACTAACTTTACGCTATAGCGTATACTTAATGTGTTTAATATCCGAGTGTCTTATCTACTTCCGTTGGGAGTTTTCTTGCCCTGAGCTCTGTCGAAGGGTCGCCCGCAAGGTAGGCGGTGAGGTTTTTACACAGGAGGTCAATGGCGCGGTCCATATATTTGTGAGAGAGGCCGGAGTGGTGCGGCGTGATAACGACTTGCTCCATATCCCACAGCGGGCTGTCCTGGTGGAGTGGCTCTTGCTCGGTCACATCGAGCCCGGCGCCAGCGATTACTTTTTTGTTGAGTGCATCAATCAAATCTATTTCGTTGACAATGCCGCCGCGACCGATGTTGATGATAACGGCACTGCGCTTCATGAGTGCGAATTTTTTTGTGTCAAACAAGTGATGTGTTTCTTGCGTGTGGGGGAGCGTAATCACCACAAAATCGGCTTCGGGCAACAGTACATCGAGATCTTTTTGCAAACCCGTCTTTTCCACAAAGTCTCGCTTTTCCTTTTGCGACCGAGAAATTGCAAAGACCCGCGCGCCAAACGCGTGCGCGAGCCGTGCGGCCTCGGTGCCGATTTCGCCCATGCCGACAATCAGCACGACTTGGTCGCGCAACTCGCCCAGCGAGTGCGCTTTTTGCCACAGATGTTTTTGTTGGTTGTGGAATGTTTGTTGCATACCGCGCGTAAACACAAGCATAAAGGCGATGATATGTTCGGCGATTGGTGTTGCGTGCACACCGCGCGAGTTGCTCAACACAATGTCGGACGCCGCAACTTGCGGCGTGAGTATGCGGTCTACCCCAGCCGAAAATGAGTGTAGCCATTTTGCTTGTGGCAACAGAGCAATATCCGGCATCCGCGCAGGGAAGGAGGCAACAATCTCGGCGCTCGCGTAGTGCGCGGGAGCGTCATTGGGCGAGGCAACCACGACCTCAACTTCGCTTCCTGCAGCGGCCGCCTTCAATTTTTCCAAATGCTCTGGCCGAAAGGTGTGTGGATTTCTTTCCACCCCCGCTTGTTCGATGTCGTTTGAAATAATCAATAGTTTTCGCATACTCCCTAACATAGCACAAAAGTTTTTGAATATGGTACACTACTCGTATGAGTGAAAAACTGAAAGAGTTGCTACATCGTATGGAAGCATGGCCTAAGGAGGCCCAGGAGGAGGCCGTGGCGTCCCTCCATGCAATAGAAGAAGAGATTGCGGAACCGTATGAGTTGACCAATGAAGACCGAGTTGCTATAGACCACGGGCTCGAAGATGTACGGCAAGGAAATGTTGCAAGTGAAGAGGATGTAGAAAAATTGTTTTCTCACTATCGTCGTGCATGAGAGTCCG
>JAUSIO010000012.1 GCA_030647845.1 bacterium | reverse complement strand
TTACGCAGCGCAAGCACCTGCGAAGGGTCGGAGGTAATTATTTGGTCTTCGGTATACGAGGCAATAACTTTAATCGCCACGTGTTTGAGCCCCGCAAAAAATATCCCCTCCCCCACGTCACTCTCGAGCAGCAGATATTTTTCTTCGTCCGAGAGGTTAAAGGTCTTTTGCAAACTGTCTATGGTTGTCGCCGACTGCTTGAGCAACATCTGGATAGAGGAGTTGGTTATCATCGGCAGGCCGTAGGGCGACTTCAAAAAATCGTCAACGTCCTGCGTAATCGTCGCCAACCCAAGGTAGTATTTGCGGCCGCGTTTTGCCATCCCATACAGGAACGATGCAGTGTCCTCGCTCTTCATCATCCACCACGCCTCGTCTATCACCAATAAACGCTTTTTGAGGTTTTTGCGTACGGCGTTCCAGATGTAGTGGGTAATCAGATACATCGCGACTGGTTTTAAATCGTCTTCCATATCACGGACCGAAAAGACGATAAATTTTTTGTTGATGTCAACGTTGGTTGGTCGATTGATAAACCCCGCCCACGTGCCACCGGTATATTTGCCGATGCGCTGGACCAGTGACTCCGAGCCCTGCATACCAGCCAAGACCATCGCAAAGTCCGAAAGGAGCGGCGGCTCGATCTCGGCAAAGTTTGAATCCGTGGTAATGTCTTTGAGCGCATAGGTCTCGGTAATCGCGCGGTCAATAATTGCGTCTTCCTCGGCGGTAATGCCGCCCAGCATTATCCGGAACAACCCGACAAGCGCCACGATGTTGCTCCGCAGGACGTCAGCGGGGCTTTCGTCCTCCCGCGGTATGGGCAGGTCAAACGGGTTGATATGGTGCTCGCTATTGAGCGAGATGTTAAAGTAGCGGCCACCGACAGTCTGCGCCAAAAACTCGTACTCGCGCTCGGGGTCGATAACGATGACCTCGGTGTCAAACATCAGTGTTCGCAAAATCTCGAGCTTGGTCGCGTAGCTCTTGCCCGAGCCGGACTTTGCAAAAATCACCGAATTGTAATTTTCGAGCGAAAAGCGGTCAAACAATACCAAGGAGGCGTTGTGGCGGTTGACGCCGTAGAGAATGCCACGGTCCGAGGTGAGGTCGAAGGATACAAACGGGAAGATTGATGAAAGGGGCGAAGAATTTAATTTTGAGTTTACCGCCAGCTCGTCGCGGCCTATAGGCAATACCGACTTAAAGCCCTGCTCCTGCTGGAAGAGCGCCGGTTTGATGTAGATAAGCCGCGACTCCAACATCGATTTTATCTCACTTTCTGCTTTGTTGAGCTCCTCGACAGTGGAGCCGTATACCGTGACATAGACGCCAACATCAAATAGTTTTTCCTGCGCTTGTTGCAATTGGTCGCGCAACTGCTCGAGGTCTTGGTAGGCGGTGTCGAGAATGGGGTCGCGCACGAGGCCTTTTTCTTCCCGCGCCATAACTTGAGACTGTACCTCGGCGACCTTTTTTTGGAATTTTTTGAGCACCTCGGCAGAGTCTATCGGGTGGATAAATATCGAGATGTCGAGTACGCGGTCGAGGTTGATGATGGGGCTAAACCACGAGTCAGTTAGGACGCGCGGGTAGGACATCACAAAAAAGGTGCGTGCAATTTTGTCGCCAAGGTTTATCTCGCGCGGCGTAATCTTTAACGCCGAGGGCGCTATCACGTCTTGTAGCTCGAGCACCCCCTGCTCGTAGATTTGCTCGGGCAGGATAGGAGCAATTTGAGCAAGTGCGGAGGTTTTTGGTTTGAAGAAATCTAAAAGAGCCATGTGGTTATTCTACCCCAGCTTCTAGGTACTAGGGGCTAGGAACTAGCTAGCACCTAGAAGCTAGGGCCTAGAAGCTAGCTGTAAAGGTTTTTCGAGCTCGCCCGGGTTGAACAGTTTGTAAAATAACTCTATCACCTCTTCGGTCCCCAAGGCGGCAACGCGCACGCCGGTGCGCACCAACCCCTGCTCGACAACCGCAACGCGCTGTTCGAGTTGGGTGCGGTATTGCTCGAACTGTTCGTCGGTGAGAGTGTTTCCCGCGGAAGAAGAATTGCTTTTGCCGGGCAAGAGGCCACCGAGGGCGGCGACAACTCCGCCACGGGCAACGAGTGCCGGGTCGTACGGCACGACTATAAAAAAGTTTTTAGACATAATATTGCTACGCTCGGTAAAGTCTTTGATAAACGCGATGTACTCGCGGATTTGGACCTTCATCAGGTCGTCGAGCTCCAAGGCGTAGCGCTCCTCCAGCAGTGCGACATAGGGGCGGATATCAAGCTCGCGCGACTCTACGAAAAATTGCACGCTAAACTCCAGCGAGTTGAGGAAGTTTTGGAACTGGCCGATAATTGCCTCTTGCTCGTCGGCCGCTTTGAGCGCGATATTGATAGACGACGCCATCAACAGCGCGCGCAAACTACCGTCTTTTAAAACCACCAAGCCGTCGCGTACCTCTTTGAGCGGTACGAACTCCTGTGTTGCCTGTGCTTGCACTTTTTTCTCTGCCATATTATTCGATGATACCCATAGTTGCGCGGTCTTTGATATTGAGTGACCACGCGAGGTCTTTGAGGCGGCTCTCGCTCAGTTTGGGTACGACTAGTGTCGCAGGCTGCCCCGACGCTTTGGTCGGGGCCCCGACCCCCGATGCTTCATCGGGGCGTCGGGGCTTCCACAAGTAGAGTTTGTATCCAACCAAGTACCAAAACGCATGTTCGATTGCGACCAAAAGTGGTCTGCCGTTGTATCGGTAAAATGCAAGCGCGAGCGCAAACGCCACCACCGGAATTGAGAGTGGTATCGTGAGGTACAACGGCAAGAGCGTAAAAAAGGTTAGGCACAACCCGCCGCCGCCCGCCAAGTAGACAAACTGTTTGAGCGTCAAGGGCCCGAATATCTTATCTTCTACCTCGATAAATTGAGGAACTTGGTAGCGCATAGTTTAGGTGCTAGGTGCTAGCTTCTAGGGGCTAGTTTTTAGCTCCCTCTCGCTCACCTAGCTTTTTAATCATAGCACGGAGCATCTTGCTCACTTCGGTAAGAAGGATGCCGAGACGTTGATATTCTGCCTCCTTACACAAAGACAATCTCCTACTAATATCGAGCTGAGTTTCTAACTCGGAAGCCGAACCGTAGGAGATTCTAAGGAAGTGAGAAAAATCCTTCACAGTGCCCCTACTCCTCCCTTCCGCAATGTTTGAAGGGATAGAAACCGCTGCACGCCGCATTTGCGAAGCGAGGGCATATATTTCTCGTTGAGGGAACTGTTCCGTGAGTTTGTATATTTCAACAGAGAGTAACATCCCTTTCTGCCACACGATTAAATCTTTGTGCGATTTTATTTCTTCTTCCATGACTGGTTTAGGTACTAGGGACTAGCTTCTAGGGACTAATTCTGAGGTTTTGACTAGAAGCTAGCACCTAGAACCTAGAAGCTCGTGAGCTATTCTACTGGCTCGCGATACGGGTCTACTTTGTATGGGGCACGGGGCGCCTCTTTTGGTGCGCCTGCGGCTGGCGTTGGTGCAGGTACCGTAACCGTCTTTTCGGTCAGCATTTTTTCTGCAGCAAGGGAAACCGGGACTGGTATATTTTGCTTCGGCAGGGCTAAATCGGCGGAGACCAAAGGCGATGCCTCGGGGAGCCTTGAGGCGTCGCCTTGAACCCTGTCCGCCGATTTAGCCGCCCCTACCGCCTGCTCTTTGCCAAACTTCACCAGTGACTCGCGAATAGGCAAAAAGATTTGCTCGGACACCTCTTGTACAATTTTGTTTGCGACATCTCCGCTGACTCCGACCTGTGTCTGGATGTGCTCTTGCAATTTGTCCAACTCGGTAAACCCAAGCATTGCGAGCAATATCTCGTCGCCCAAAGTACCCTGCTGGTCGATATGCAGTTGGTACTTCGTCCCAATCTCCTGCACATGTTTGTTTAGGTCGGCCGCCAACACTGCCGCGCGGATATCCTCGGGCAACTCTGCCAAACGCTTTTCTATCTGTGCTTCTAGGTTTTCTTCCATGATATTTTTGTTACTAATAATTATGCAGCTTTTTGATTATCTTCAGGTCGAGGCGGTTGGGTTGCTTGCCCTGAGGAATTCGAAGGGCGTTCGGGCAGTGTGGTGCCGGTGCGAGGTGGAGCCACAGTGATTTCTATGGGTTGGCGCCCGCCCACCCGGCTTGGTGCATTGTTGTTGGCGGCCGTATCCTCGAGCGCCGCAGCAAGATTTTTGCTCACAATGTTTGCGATTGTCCGCGCGCTGGGCTGTGGTGTTGTCTCTTCGTGTGTGCTGGCTGCGCCAAGCTTTTTCTTTATTGCATCGAGGGTGCTTGCCATACCCTTGCTTATTTTAATTTGCTGGCGCATTAGGTTGATTTGCTGGAAGTTGCTGTCAACTGGTTTTTGCGCAACCGGTCGCACTGGCGGCGGGTTAGTGTTTACTGTTTGTTTTATATTTGCCAGTGCCGATGTTGGTGTTGCAATGGCGGCCATCGGCATTGGGGCTGTGGTAGGTGTTGGCGCAGCTGTTGGGGTTGCCGCCGCCGCAGTTGCAGTTGGGGTCGTAGCTGTGGTAGGTGTTGGCGTAGCTGTTGGGGTTGCCGCCGCAGCAGTTGCAGTCGTGGCTGTAGTCGTTGTTGCTCCGCCACCGCCAGTAGTTCTCCAGTATCCTCCTCTGGCAGTAGCGGTCCATGTCCGACCGCCTCCACCGCCAGGACCTCCGCCCGGTCCTCCTCCTGGTCCACCACCACCTGCCCCAGGTCCGGGACCTCCTCCACCAGGACCGCCTCCTCCGGGTCCTGGAGCACCACCAGTAACCGTAACCGTAAATGTTGCTGTTTCGGTCTGACCGTCTGCAGAGTTGACAGTTGCTGTTACATTAACTGGTGGTCCAGCCGGGAAAGCGCCTGCGGGTCTGCTGTAAGTTGTCGTATATGGTGCCGTGCCGCCTTTAATTTTAGGTGCTGGATAACTCACCATAACGGTTGGCGCACCAGCAGGCAATGTCATTGTCACATCTGCGCATGTTACAGACAAACGAGCAGTTCGTTTTGCGGCAAAAGTACCGCCATACCTAAGTGTTGACCTGTCTGCATCCGTTTTCTTTGCTCCTGCAACTCCCACACCGACATCAAGTCCACTAAATCCGACTCCCTTTTTCACACCCGGGATAGCGCGCGCATCAAACCCGCGTCTCGAAAGTCCAGCTAGGCGATTCCATCCAACCCGTTGCAACAGATTGCCATGCTCCCATTTTCGGCCAGTATCGCTCTCGGCGCCCATTTTTGCTAATCTGCCAATCGATTGTCTCCCTACATATCCTGCAGTACCCAACGTGAGCCCACCCATCCTGCGCCCTGCCCAGCCGGTGAAGCCCTTTGCGGCTTCATTGCCGGTTGTGACGATCATGTCGGCCGCGCGCAGGCCGTAGTAGAGCATAATCACCACCAACCCAAGGCGTATGCCAACATTTGCTATCGCGGTGCCGAGCACAATAAAGAAGTTGTTACCGGTAGTGCTTGTAGTGCTAAAATCGTTGAATATTCCCGGTATCAGTCCATTGCTTTGCTTTGCTAAACCCACCATAAACAAATTTATGATAAAAAATATAAAAAGGAAGATTGCCGGGTAGAAAGACTGCTCTATCAAGAGCGACTGCCATTTGTCGTAGAATTTTTTGAGCCCGCCGTTTTTGGTCGTAATGGCGCGCGCGATAAACGCCATAGGCGAGGCGATAATAACAAACCACAAAATAACAATCCGCATCAAAAATTTAAATCCCACCATTAGGAATGTTGCCGCAAGTATCGCAAACATCGCCCCGACCGCTATGTAAATAATTGAGAGCACTATGAGCTTGGTGAGAAAAGCACTGCCAAAAATACCACCGTTGGCAGTGTCGCTAAATTTTTTGAAAGAATTTGTATTAAGAATATTTTGTACCTGGACTGCGTTCATGATGTTGGCAGTGAGGTCTTTAGTACTGGCATTTATAGAAAGCGCACTGGTGATGCCAGCACCGCTGACGATACCTTTTTCACTTGCCGTTTTCTCAAGCGTGTCTGCCGGTATTGCATTGTAAAATTGCGTGGCTAAGATATTGCCCGCGTCAATTACCACACGGGTGAAGAAGAAACTAAAGTTTATAAGGAGCGCCATCAACACCACCGTGGCAAGCATCCGCAGGGTGCCCGAGGTCTCCGCTTCAAAAATAATAATAAACGCGATGTATACGAGTATGAATATAAACGCCATATTTGCCAGGTCGCGCACACTCGTCCACCCAATCGAGACAAACTCTTGCGCATAGGTGGCGCTTTGGAGCGTGAGTTGTACCGCAAAGTCAAAGAGGTAACCGGCGATGTAGGCAAAAATACTCATCAGCCCGACGGTAAAGACGTACACGACATTTGAGATGCAGATACTCCATGTGTCACTATCCCAAGAACAGCCAGCGGCATCAGCAGTGCCGCCCTTGCCAGTACCTGCGTCGGTCTTGTTAAAAATTGGAAAGTTTAATTTTGTGCCATCAGCAGTAACACAACTATTGCCATTCTCACTTACTGTCCCTTTGGTGTCTTTGTTAAAACCTTTTGTGCCTGTGCAACTATCTCCAGGTGTCGCAGCTCGTGCCACAGGAACCGCGCCAAACACTCCTTGCAGGGGCGACACGTTTGACAAGCTCAGTGCAGACACCACCACAAGCAAAACCAACCCTACTACGATAAATCTTCGTAGGGCACGAGCCGAACCTATAATTATTTTTAGTTTAGTACGCATTACATATTTTCTGGTCTGCGGCTGTTGCATCGTTGGTGTCTGCAAGCGTGCTTTGCAGTGTCGTGCGGTCTTGCTCGGCGGTCGTAACGTCTGTCTTTGTGTAGAGCGTCCCTGCCGCTTTGTCTGCGTCGTAGTCGGTTTTTATTGCGTCGGTTTCAGAAGTTGATATGGCATCGAGCGCGCGGTTTTCGAGTGCTTCGAGTGTCGTTATTGCTGTGTTTGCTTTGGTGATGTTGGCGTTGTAGCTGTCAACCTGCACCTGCAATGACACTATTGTTGTCGAGGCGAGGTCGGCGTTGGTTTGCGCGGTCGCCGCCAAATCGGAACCCATTTTATCTGTGGTGGTCGTAGCAAGTGCCGCATTTGTCCAGCAGTTGTACAAAGTGTTGAGCTTTTTTTGCGCGGCTTGCAGGTCGCGGATGCTCCCCTGTTGTACCGCGCCGTAGTCTGCCGCATTGCTGGTGTCTGTCTGCATATCCACAAGCAGTGCCGCCGCCGCAGTGTCTGCCAGCTGTTGGTCGGCACTCTCGTAGGTGCTCGCGTACCCGTCGCTACCGCTTAGGGTCGAGAGGCCGCTTTGGAGTGTCTTGGTCATCAACTGCGAGATAAGCGCGCTGATGATTTCGTCGAAGCTCTTCGCCATGTTGAGCGAGTCCAGCGTACTGCTCTCTGTCGCGCCCAATGCGTCGGCTATGACCTTGCCGGGCGTGGTGGTCTTGAGGTCGCACACGGTGTAGAGTTGTTTGCTGGTGTCGTTGAGCGCTGGGTCGACTAGCGTAACCGATTTGTTTATAGAAGCTGAGGGTGGGTTGGCGGTCGGTTCTTTACAGTTCATCTTTTTTTGGAACGAGAGGAACCCGCTCCCAAGCGTGAGGTCGTCTTTCTTTGCACCGACTGCCGCATTGATATTGGCCTGCAGGCCGATACTGGCAAAGGCAAATGCGCCGTAGGGGTTGTTGGTTGGCACGCTGGTAAATTGCAACATACTCCCCCACCCGCCGTTGCTAAAGTTGCCGTTCATAAACCCTTTTATGTTGTTGGTAATTTTTGTCAGCGTGCACTCGTTGGCGTTGCGGTTGGCGTAGCTCCTGGCTATGGCGATTTTGATTTGCAGTTTAAACGGGCTGCACAAAAAGGAGAGAGCACTGCCCTTGATGTATTGCCCCGCCGCATTGTCGGCAACGTTTTGGAAGAAGGATGTTGGGTCTTGCACAAACGCGGGCGTGCCGTTAAAGCCGGAGTTAATCCAGTTGACCACGCTGTTGGTGATTTGGTTGAGCGCGACCTTTGCCAAGGTCCGCGCGATACAGCCCCAAAAGGTGTCCACGTGAGATTTTGCTTTATCATTGGCAGCGTTAGCGCCGACAAAACCGTTAATGGAAGTCAGTATGGGGTTGGTTCCAAAGGTCAAGACTAAGCCCGGTCCCAAATTTACTGTCTGCACCGCAATGGCTGTGCGAGCTGCAGTATCGGCAGTTTGTGCAGATCCACCAGCTGAGGTCATCGTTACTCCTTCCGCCACCCCCGTAGAGAGTCCCAACGCCGCAGCACCAGTCTCCCACAATTCCGCCGCACCGCAGGAGATTGCGCCAGCGGCGGCGGCAATACCAACCGTAAGCGCAAGCCCACTGCCGCTCGACGCCTCTTGGCCATTGTCGGCAATCTCAATGACCGG
>JAUSIO010000011.1 GCA_030647845.1 bacterium | reverse complement strand
ATACACAACGACACCATCACCAAGTTTCGCAGTATGGTCTCCGAGGCGGCGCTGGTGCCCGGTTTTTTTGAGATAGAAGTTTTTTCCGGAGTCCGCGCCTCGCTCGACCACGGGTTGGCACCGGTGGCGGTCATTGACATGGGCGCCGCCACGACCAAATTTTACGTCGTCGAGCGCGGGCTGATACACGAAAGCCACATTATCAGCCACGGTGCGCAAGACTTGACGCTCGCCACCTCGCACGCGCTCGGGATTACCATAGCACAAGCCGAAGAGCGCAAACGCAAACATGGTTTGACCACGGACATCAATGCCGCCCCGACACCCGGGGCACCGGTTAGTATGAGCCAGCAGGCAGGGAGTTTAAAAACGTCGTTGGAGCTCTCGCTCTTGCCTCTCTTTTCTGAACTGTCGCGCACTATTGCCGCGTATGAAGCGCGCGCAAACCAGTCGCTCGAGGCGCTTGTCTTGACCGGCGGCGGCGCCACGCTCAAGGGTATGAAGGAGTTTGCCCAAAGCAAAATCCAAAACGAAATCCGCCTTGCCGACCCGTTTGCAAAAACGCAGGCGCCGGCGTTTTTGGAAGCTATTCTTAAAGAAGCCGGTCCCGAGTTTTGCGTCGCGGTCGGGCTCGCCCTGCGCCGCTTGCAAGAAATAGGGTAGATGTTGCTATATCGTTGGTTTGGAATCAATGAGTTCAAGAAAACGAAGTCTCCTTTGTTTGGCACAGTGTTGTTCCTTTCTGTCGCGTTCCCCGCACAGGCCTCGATGATTGGCGTACTCATTGTTATCCCCAATCTACTCACCCCAAAGCATTGCGGCTTATGAAGCTATGACATACTTGACCCAGCATAGCTGATCATTAGCCGCATGAATAAAAAGACCTATTTCATAATTGCTGGTTTGTTTGTGCTCCTGATCCTGGCTTTCTCCACGCTGAACGGGAGCTTTATAGCACAACTGCGCAACACATTTTCGCAGTTTGCCGCCGCTGTGCTGGGGAATTCGGCGGGCAGCAATACTGTCGCCTCCGCGAGCGCCGCCGTCCTCGCGGCCAATCACCTCTACGAGCTCCAAGAAGGGGACTATGCAGTCGTGACCCAGATGAAGGGACCCCTAACCGGAATTAAGGTACCGTTCGTTGCCTCCTTGCCGGGCGGCGGGTTGTATCAGGCCGATGTCGATAAAAATACGACCGTCCAGATCATACCGTACAAGCCGGGCTCTCATATCGCAGTGTCTGCATCAGACTTGTATGTTGAAATACGCAATCAATTTGATGAACTGACCGGCTACGATACAAGCGGCATCGCGAATTCGGTGAACGCCAGGATAAAAAATAGAGGCACCGCCGACGTCATCGTCACGATGAAACTGGCCTCCAAGCGCTATTTCGATGTCAATGACAGCGCAAGCGCAAGGGCCAACAAAAAAGCGCAGCTCAACGCCGCTAAAAAAGCCATCGAGGGAGCCATGGGCGCTGGAGGTCGCATCAAGCACGACCTCCACATCATCAACGGCCTCGCGATCACGGTGAATGCCAAGGCGCTCAAAGGTCTCGCGAATAATCCAAACGTGCTAAAAGTCTCCCCCGATCTTAAGGACAGGATAATCCTCGACCTGTCCGTCGACTACATCAAAGCCCCTGATGCATGGGAACAAACGGATTCAGGAGGTAAAGCGATCACGGGACAAGGTACGCGGATCGCTATCATTGACACGGGCGTGGACTACACCCACGCGGACCTCGGCGGCTGCTTCGGCGCAGGTTGCAAGGTGGAAGACGGCTACGACTTTTATAACAACGACAGCAATCCCATGGACGATAACGGCCACGGCACTCATGTGGCAGCGACTGCCGCAGGTATCGGCATGGTGGGCACGACCCGTCTTAATGGAGTTGCGCCAGGAGCGAATATTCTCGCGTACAAGGTCTGTACCAGCGGTGGCAGCTGCCCCTCCTCCGCTATTATCGCCGCCATCAACCGTGCCGTAGACCCCAACGACGACGGCAACACTGCCGATCATGCCGACGTGATTTCCATGTCGCTCGGCCGGTACTGTGGCACCTACTCACCGGATTGCGGTCCGACCGATTCTCTTTCGACTGCCGTCGACAACGCTACTGCAGCTGGCGTCGTATCCGCCATATCGGCGGGCAACAGCGGACCCTCCCAATCGACCGTCGGCAGGCCTGCGGTCGCTGCTACTGCGGTCGCCGTAGCAGCGGGCTGTGCTCCGCATGGCGATCTTTCCTCCACGCGCTGTCCAGTGACGAGTGGCGTGATAGCTCCTATGGCCAGTTTCTCCTCTCGCGGCCCTGCAATCTACGAGGGAACCGACTACAAAAAACCCGATATCACCGCGCCTGGTGTAATGATTTGCGCTGCGCGCTGGGGTACCGCTTTCTCAAGTACCTGTTTCGATTCCCTCCACGCCCGCATCTCCGGCACCTCGATGGCCGCTCCGCACATTGCCGGAGTATTAGCGCTCATGACGCAGGCGTACCCGAGCGAAACGCCCGCCCAGCTGAAGACTCGCATCAAAGCTGCCGCCACCGACCTCGGAGGCGGTATGACATACAACGACCAGGGGAGTGGCATGGTCAATGTGCAGAAGACCATCGTCGATCTCTCGAAGGTTGTTTCTATCCCCTCAAACTGGACGTTCTCGACGAACCCTGCGATTAAATTAAGCGAAACGAGCCAGAGTTTCAGCGTTTCGTCCAAAGACCCGAGCGTTACCACACTTACTGTGGGCTTCACCGAGCCTGACCCGGGCATCACCTTTACCTCGAACAAGTCATCGCTCGATGTCGCGGGCGGAGTGAGCGCCTCGTTCACCGGCACCATACAAGTCGACAATGACGTCGTGAAGTCCGGCCAGTATACTGGCGTCGTCACACTCAAGGATTCTGCGGGGAAGGTGCAAGGTTCTATTTCTGTGCCTATCACCGTGGTGTCGACCATCGCGGTCACGCCGACCGGTACCCTAGACTACGGCTTTGACAATCCCGGTCTCACGAGCTGGTCGTCTGCACTCCTCCCTGTCACGATCAAGAACTTGCGGACGGATGTATCGCAAACGATCACCGCAGCGCCCTCGTCCTTTGTAAGTGGTATTACCTACAAGGTAAGTCCTTCGCCCGTCACCATCCCCCCCGCTGGTTCGACGATCGTCAACACAAGCTTTACGGTCACCAACAGCTCCGTTCCCAACGCCATCTACACTGGTTCCGTTATATTTTCGAGCCCCGTCGGCTCCGTTTCCATTCCCACAAAATTCACTAAGTTTTATGTCTTGACCATTGAGGATCTGGTGGACCCTTCCAATCCTTTGGGCTACATTGAACTCTACGATCGTACCTCATTCTACACGCAGGTTTACTACGTGGGCGGCAAGTCGCTTGTCCTGTACTTCGATGATCCGACGAGCTTCGATGCTAAGATCCGCTTCAGCTACCAGAGTGGCTTCTACGACTATCTCGTGCTGAAGGAGGGCGTGGTGGTAAATGGTGTCTCGACACTCTCGGTGGACCACACCCAAGCCACGCACCGGGTGCAACTTACCGGGACCGATATCGATAGCAAGAGTACATCCTATTCAACTTGGCTTTCGTTTGGCTCCAACTTTTACTTCACCGAATACGATCTCAAATATGTTTCCGATGTAAGCGCCAACTACAAAGTAAACATTGTCGCAAACCCATACGCGATGTACTCCAGCGTCACTTCTCCCTTCTATATATATGGGGGCAGCGTGCAGGGCATTGCTGCTGATGTCTCGATCGCGAATAGTGTCGCGGATCTCAAGAAAACAGTCTTCCCAGTATCGGTAAATAGACCGGTGGGATCATCTATACAGACAGGTATATATATGTGTCAGGGATCGCTTGATGGTTGCAACGGATTTGGAAGCGGGTATTCGACATCAACGCCCTACGAACATGTCGTGTATTCGACCAGCCCATTCACTTACTTTTACTTGGTGACGGATCAAAACAGAGGAGGATGTCAATCTGGAGGGGAAAAGGGAACCCTTTCTCACCAAACGGTTGCGTGCGCTAATATCTTTCAGTCGCAGGTTGTAAATCCGGTTAGCGGCGAACACTTCACATCGCTCTTGAGCGACTCGTCGCTTCCCGGCGTGGCTCCTAATCGGGTCAATGTCGGGCTCGGTCCTACCGCGTGGTTCCTCAAAATATACAAAGTGAGCAGTAGCTTGATCGGCTTCGACCATCCTTTTGCCACGCCTAAGACGCCGCTTATGCGCCAGGATTATGCGACTCAGGAAACTGCAAGTATTCCATACACTATTTACCGCGACGGGACTCAGGTCACGACAAGCACATTTGCGCCATGGTATGTTTATAGCTATTCCAGCACCGGACCCTTCGCGTACGCGTCTGTGCCCTCGGCTGGTCTGTATAACTTCCAATCCACTTTCCCCTATCAAATTCAAGGTGTTGTATTTACGGGTTCGGTCGACTCCACATTCGACACGTCCCGCGCTGATCCTAACCCACCGTTCTTGAAGCAGCTCGAGTATTCGACCAACGGCGTCCGCACCGACACGTACTACTCGAAAGCGAGCAAGAGTACGCTGCTTCTTGGTATGGACCCCAACGGCGGTCTCATTAAGAGCGTTGCAGTGAGTTATTCTCTCGATGGCGCTACGTTTACACTGGTGCCCGTTACCGCGACCACGACCGCTGCAGGCGCAGGGTACGTTGCCAACATTCCATCGCTCACAACGACGGCAACGCTTATCGCTCTACGATTACTCGCGACCGACGCCTCTCTCAACACGCTCCAATATACCTTCCAACTCCCCATCTCAACGGCGACGCCACCTGGCGCCCCCACACCCACCGCCACCCTGACGACCAACAAGACTTTCCACAGCATAGAGTATGCATCCGGGGTCATACTCACCTGGAGTAGCACCAACGCCACCTCCTGCACCAGCACGGAGGTCCCCGAGATATCCGGCATATCAGGTACCGCGAAAGTCTGGCCAACTGGTATTGGGATACACTCATATTCCATCACCTGCTCTGGAGCAGGCGGCACTTCACTTCCAGCAACTGTGACCGTGGAGGTTACACCAGCTCCAATCCAAAGCGGCATCGTAACCTCCCTCACCACCACGAGCATCAGCGGCACGTCACAGATCACCTACTACGGGATCCTTAAGAAGGTGGATTACACCATTACCGACTCAAGCGGCACAGTAGTGATGGAACAGGGGGCGTTGTCGCTGACCGTTCAGACCGACGGCACCTGGCAAGGCACAATATCTCCCGCTCTGCCAGCCGGCACATACACGGTCAGTATTTTCGCAGGCAACGCGAGCTCTCCGATGAATACGCAGACGTTTACAATCACCTCCACTTCTTCCATGCTTCCTATCACCCACACCCTTGCAGTAGGGTGGACGGGGCCGGAAGTAAGCTCGCTCCAGACCATTCTCAAAACATTAGGATTCTTCAGTGACACCGTGACCGGCTACTTCGGCTCTATAACGCAAAAGGCCGTGACACAACTCCAAGCCGCCAACAATGTTGCCGCGGTCGGCATCGTGGGGCCGCAAACGAGAAGCTTACTGCAGAAATTGCTGGGGCAGTAAATATGGGCACTGCACAGTTGCGTATAGGATAAAATGCCTATATAGTGTCTCTCTATATGGAATTGGTCGCAACAAAGCGCGATATAACAAAAAATGCAAAGGCCTTCCGCAAGGCGGGTTTGTTGCCTGCGGTGGTGTACGGCCGCAGTCAGGAGTCGACACCTATTACCGTACCGCACAAAGCGTTTGAAAAAGTGTTCCATGCGGCGGGTGAATCGAGTGTTATTACCTTGACTGGCATAGATGCTGACCTTGAGGTGCTCATACACGAGGTTTCGGTGCACCCAGTTTCGGGCACCCCAATACACGCGGATTTTTATGCGATTGAAAAAGGCCAGACGGTAACCGTGTCAGTGCCTTTGGAATTCGACGGCGTCTCCCTGGCCGTCCGCGAGATGGGCGGTATTTTGGTCAAGGTGATGCATGAGCTCGAGATGGAAGTCTTGCCAAAAGATTTGCCGCACGCGATTGCGGTTGATATTTCTAAACTGGTAGCACTCGACAGCCAGATAAAAGTTTCAGATTTGCAACTTCCCGCGAGTGCAAAACTCAACGTCAGCGGAGACGAAATAGTTGCGATGATTGATGTCGCGAAAGAGGAGGTTGAAGAAGTGTCTCCGATGGACATCTCACAAATCGGCGTCTCAGTCGAAAAAGGCAAGAAAGAAGAAGCCGAAGGTACTGATGAAGGAAGTAAGGGAGCCGAACCAAAGGAATAATAAAAATCCTAGAAATTCCCTCGGATTTCTTGGTATACTAAACGGATGGGTAACACATGGGCGCGGTGGGTGGGCGCTTTTCTTGTTAGTGCGGTGCTACTCCTTGCAGGAGGCGTCGCTGGCCACCAAACCATAGCGCACGCGCAAAGCACCGGCTCGGGGACGGTAGATGCGTATCGCGCACAGTTGCAGTCACAGCTTGACGCGCTGGAGAGCCAGATTGCCCAGCAACAAAAGATTCTTGATGTAACAAAAACACAAGATGTTTCGCTACAACGCGATATCAAAATTCTCGATGCACAAATCAAACAAGCGCAGCTTTCTATAAAAGCGCGTACTTTGGTTATACAACAGCTCACGAGCAGTATCAAAGATAAGGAAAGTACCATCTTTGGGCTCAACACGCAGCTCACCAGCGAGCAAGAGTCGCTCGCGGCAATTTTGCGCGAAAAAAACCAGCTCGACACCACGTCACTCGTTATTGTAGCATTATCCGCACAAAGTTTGTCCGAATTTTTCTCTGACCTCGACACGTTTGACCAGATAAACGCCAAACTTCAAAAGTCGTTTACCAAAATTGGCACCACCAAACAAGCGACTCAGGCACAAAAAGACGACCTCGAAGCAGAGCTCGAAGAGGAGACCCAGTTGCGCCAAGTGCAGCAGCTGCAAGCACAGCAGATACAATCCCAACAAACGCAAAAACAAAAAATCCTTGCCGAAACAAAAGGGCAAGAAAAAGCGTACCAAGCGATTATCGCGCAAAACCAAAAATCGGCAGCGCAAATTCGCACCGCACTCTTCCAGCTTACTGGTTCGGCGGCAATCCCGTTTGGCCGTGCACTCGACTATGCCAACGAAGCGGCAAAACAAACGGGCATTCGCCCGGCATTTTTACTCGGTATTATCGCCGAGGAAAGCAACTTGGGCGAAAATGTCGGCACGGGTACATGGACTGTTGATATGAAGGCGCCGCGCGACACATTGCCGTTTAAAGCTATCACTGCGAGTTTAGGGCTCAACCCCGACACGATGCCAGTTTCCAAAAAACCCTGGTACGGTTGGGGTGGAGCGATGGGTCCGGCGCAATTTATACCTTCGACCTGGGTCTTGTTTGCTGGGTATGTTGGCTCTGACTTCCACTACGACCAGTCAAAAGACCGCATCGGCAAACGTACCGGCAACACGCCGCCCAACCCCTGGAACCCAGAAGATGCGTTTATGGCCTCCGCGCTCTACTTGACCGACTACGGAGCAGACAAACAGACGTCTGCCGCGGAGTTTAGGGCGGCGATGTGCTACCTTGCCGGTTGTGGCAATGTCAACAATGCAAGTTTGAAGTTCTACGGCAACGCGGTCGCCTCGCTCGCGACAAAATATCAGTGCCAAATTGACATTATAAACGGCAAATCAAACAGCGCCGCGTGCAACTAGCAGACAGCGTTGCAGTTAAAATTCTAGTGTGTTACAAACTAATTAGAAGTACTCAACTCTCACGGAGACGAGAGCTATGGTAGAGGATGTCATCCCTACTCTCGATGACCCGAGAGTGTTGTCAGCAAAAAGGTCTTTCGAAAGTCGAAAAAGACGCAAATTCCACCTGACGTTTGAAGAATGTTACGCTGCGTTCAATACCACGCGACCACTTGACTATATTAGACAAAGGGTAGAAGTTAGCGGGGAGCTGGTGTGGATAGTGTTTCGCCAAGATTTCTGCGGACTTTTTTCAAGTCATGTCGCGACGTGCCTTCTGCGTCAAATAAAGGAGTACAGGAGTCGAATACCGGTGCGGCGCCCTCGTGCTTTAGTCCATCAACACAAGAAAAGGGTGGCCCAACAGCTTGTTAGTAGCCGCCCGCGGTTCGAATATGTCCGCGAAATTATGCATCGTGCCCGCCTGCACCAGCTAGAAGTCGAGTTGGTTCCCGCATGGAAAAAAGCCGGCGTACCTCTGCGAGTGTATGACCACCTCCTTCTTATTAGCGGCCGACTGACGCGCGTATACTGCGTTAAGAATTTCTATCGAGCGCCTCGTTCTTGCAGTAGAGTGGGGCTTATACGCAGGATGCTGGAGGAAGTGGAAATGGTGGTCTTCTATGTAGCACCACCTGGTTTCCCCGCGCGCTGTTTTGTAGTCCCTTCGAAATTGTTGCAGCGGGTACTCTTTAGTCCGAATTGTCATACTGATAGAAAACAACTCAATATCCCTCTAAAGAAATGGCCGGCTCGCGATAAGCGCCAGGTGCGCATCGATATCTGGGAGTATCGTGAAGCTTGGCTCCTGTTTTTAGACGCTCCGCATGGATAGTGCGGGGCTTTTTATATATCTTGTAAAAATTTCTGAAATATAGTAGAGTGGCGGGTATGAAAACGAATACCCACCCGACCTATTTCCCCAAGGCTGTGGTTACCTGTGCGTGCGGGAGGACCTTTGCCGTGGGCTCGACGCAAGAAAAACTCTCGGTCGAAATCTGTAGTGCGTGCCACCCGTTTTACACCGGCAACGAAAAAATCCTCGATGTAGCTGGCCGCGTCGAAAAATTCAAACAACGCAGGGCTGCGGCAAAACCGGCCCAAGGTCGGTCTGCCTTGGGCGGAAAAAAATAGATGAAACCGGCGGACATCTCCCGCTATAAACAAAATCCAAAGACCGCGTACTTTGCCGCGGAGCTCGAGCGCCTGCTCCTGGAGGAAGCCGAGCTCAAAGAGCTCGCAGTGGGGGACTTAGGCGATTTGGCACAAGGCGACCTTGTGCGTATCGCCGAACAAAAAACAGCATTGCAAAGTGAGATAGATAAAATTTTGGAGCGCGAAAAAGTTGATGAGCAATTTCCCAACGAAGCGGTGCTCGAAATCCGCGCGGGCGCGGGTGGGCAAGAGGCCGCGCTTTTTGCCGAAGAGCTCTCACACATGTATCGTGCGTACGCCGCGCAAAGGGGCTGGCAGGTGCGGGTGTTGTCGGAGAGCAAAACTGACCTCGGCGGGTATAAGGAAGTGTTACTCGAATTGCGCGGCGTGGGCGTCTACGAGCGCCTACGCTTTGAGCAGGGAGTGCACCGCGTACAGCGTATCCCCGCAACCGAAAAGACCGGTCGTGTGCACACCTCGACCGCCTCGGTCGCTATTTTGCCGATTCGTAAAAAACACACCATAGAGATTAACCCCGCCGATATCGAAGTAGAGTTTTCTCGCTCGGGTGGTGCCGGCGGGCAAAACGTCAACAAGGTCGAGACCGCGGTGCGCATTGTCCACACGCCGACGGGGCTCGAAGCTCGCTCGCAGAGCGAGCGCAACCAGCTCGGCAACCGCCAAATCGCGATGGCGGTCTTGCTGGCAAAAATCGAGCAACTGCAGGAGGAACAGGCGCGCGCAAAACTCTCTGCCGACCGCAAGATGCAAATCGGCACCGGCGACCGCTCGGAAAAAATCCGCACGTACAATATCTTGCAAGACCGCATTACCGACCACCGCATTCGCGAAAGTTGGCACAACATCCCCACCATCTTCGCCGGCAACCTCGACCCAATGTTAGACGCGCTTGTCGCAGCGGGGGCGAATCCCGAAGTTGCAGGAAAGTAAGCTGCGTGCTACTCTCTTGGGGTTATTGCTATGGAACAGGACCAGTCAACTATAGATAAACTGTTTGCCGTTGGAGCGCATTTTGGCTATGCGCCATCGCGACGGCACCCCAGCGTGGCGCCGTATATCTTTGGGGCAAAAGGCGGCACGGAGCTGTTTGACTTGGAGCGCACCTCGGAGTGTTTGGAGCAAGCACTCGAGTTTGTCAAAACCCTTGCCGCGGCTCGCAAGACAATTTTGTTTATCGGTAGCAAAGCCGAAGGGCGCGCCGCACTCACTCGCGCCGCGCAGAGGTTGAGTCAGCCGTATGTCGCCTCGCGCTGGATTGGTGGCACACTCACCAATTTTTCCGAAATCAAAAAGCGCATCAGCCGTTTGCTCGAATTAAGCGACTTGCGCGAGCGCGGCGAGTTGGCAAAATTTACCAAGCATGAACGGTTACTTATAGACCGCGAGATTGTTGACCTGACAGCCATGTTTGGCGGCCTGCGCGGTATGGCTAAACTCCCGGACGCGCTGTTTGTAGTTGACTCCAAGCAGGAAAGCGGCTCTGTCGAGGAAGCGCGCCAACTCAAAATTCCGGTCATTGCACTCCTCAACTCCGACTGCAACAAAACGCTGGTGACCTACCCCATACCAGCAAATGATGCATCGATGCAAACAATCGCCCACGTGCTCGGCGAAGTCGCACACACATACGAAAGTAATATCGGTGCACCACCAACCGCGGAACCTCCCACTGTATAATAAGTTGTATGGTGATTAGTGCAGAAATGGTGAAGGAGCTTCGCGACCGT
Organism: bacterium; assembly: GCA_030647845.1. Taxonomy (GTDB): domain Bacteria; phylum Patescibacteriota; class Minisyncoccia; order Phycocordibacterales; family SBAW01; genus GWA1-54-10. The sequence continues at coordinate 2,250 of JAUSIO010000011.1, read as the reverse complement.
ACCGGCGTCTCAATTATGGAGTGTAAAAAGTCGCTTGAAGAGTCGGGTGGTGATATCGAGAAGGCGCTCGAGGTGCTCGCGCGCCGCGGTGCCGAAATTGCCCGTAAAAAGTCCGACCGGGCGCTCGCGGCAGGCACAGTTGCCGCCTACGTACACAACACAAGGCAGGTTGGCACGATGGTGTTGCTCGCATGCGAGACGGATTTTGTTTCAAAAAACGCGGAGTTCACTGCACTTGCCCGCGACATCGCGATGCACGCGGCGGCGATGCAACCCGAGGACGAAAAAGCGGTATTGGCGCAAGTGTTTATTAAAGATTCAGCCAAAACAATCGCCGACTTGCTCGCCCAAGCGACCCAAAAGTTTGGTGAGCGGATTGAAGTAAGCAAGCTAATCTACTTTTCGGTCCGGGAGGGCCTGCCTGCCCTGCCTACCGGCAGGCAGGCGGTAGGCAGGTGCTATAGTATACTTATCGCATGGCTATTTTCTTCACCATAGTACTCGCACTTTCGATTGTTGGGATGGTATCCTTGCTTGGCGTCAAACAGTGGGAACTGCAGACAAATAATCTCTTGTGGGTGCGCATGCGCCCGAGGGTAGGGGATTTCTTCCACACATTCCTGTTTTGGGTAGAGCGCGTTTTGCCAGCACTCGCGCATGCTTGGGCCCGGCGCGCGATTGCCGCGGCAAACGCCTGGGTACACCGCACAGTTGCGCAGGGCGTGCTGTTTGCGGAGCACTGGCTCGAACGCGTGTTGCATACTCTGCGGCACACGACAGACGCAAAGCGCGTCGAGTCGCGGGGTGTTGCCTCGGTATTTCTCCAAGAAGTCGCCGAGCATAAAAAGAAATTGATTCGGCGTTCCAAAAAATTGCCAAAAGAATAGACGCCGCTGTAGGACCGACGATTAGTCGGCCTCCCGACCGAAGCGTCGGGACTCAGTAATCAATATGGCATGGGTTTACATTTTAAAAACAAAATCAGGGAAATACTATGTCGGTAGTACAGAGAATTTAGACGAACGTTTACGTCATCATTTTGGTGGTTATACACCTTCGACTAAACGACTGCATGTACAATCTTTGGCACTCGCGCAACAGTATAAATCACTAAAAGATGCGCGTGCTGTCGAATTGAAAATCAAAAAGCTCAAAAGAAAAGACTATATTGAAAAAATGCTGCAAGATGGGTATATTAAGTTGTCGCCGGAGTAGGGCCGACGTTTCAGTCGGCCTCCCGACCGAAGCGTCGGGACTCAGTCGGTAGAATGTAGAAGTGCCGGAGTAGCTCAGTCGGTAGAGCGTTTCTTTTGTAAAGAAAGGGTCGTCGGTTCGAGTCCGACCTCCGGCTCAAGTGTGGTGTTGGTAGCCCCGACGAGCTTTGCTGTCGGGGTCCCGACCAAGGCGTCGGGAAGCAGTAGCTTTTGTAAAGAGAAGGTCCCCAGTCCGAATCTGGGAGGCGGCTCCAAAAACGACATTTGACGTAATAATCCTTGTACACAGGGGCTGATAGTATAAGATTATATTGTGTTACACTATAAGGGGTTATTACTTCATAATTTCTTAACAATTGCGTATGAAAATGTTTAATACGGTTTCGGTAAGTGCACTAGCACTCTCTTTTGCGCTCGGTTTCGCGGGGCCCCTTACTGCGCTCGCGGCAACGAGCCCATCGCTTGGAGCGGCGGCAACGTACGGTGTCCTGAGCAGTACTTACACTAACACGACGGTAACCACTATCAATGGAGATGTCGGATTTACCACAGGGCCGGCGGTTGCACCGCTCGGCGTGCATACAAACTACGGGTCCGGCGCCCCTTATGCTACGGCAGGTACAGACCAAGCCAGTGCTTTGTCTAATCTCAATGGTCAAGCATGTACCTTTACGTTCGCACCTGGAGCGATTGATCTCGCTCTGGACACGACACACGGCCCCATTGGGGTGTATGTGCCGGGAGTGTATTGTACGTCAGGCGCTGCATCCATTGGAACGGCAGGGCTTACTATAAGCGGCAGCGGGACATACATCTTTAGGATAGACGGCGCGTTGACTTCTGTAGCCAACTCCGCAGTCACACTAGCTGGTGGTGCATCAGCCTGCGATGTATTCTGGACTCCAACCGCGGCCACGACACTTGGCGCCAACTCCACGTTTGTAGGGACTAACGTTGATACTTCGGGTATTACCATAGGGAGCACCGTAACATGGACAGGAAGTGCTTTGGCATTTGGTGGAACGGTTACGACCGA
>JAUSIO010000006.1 GCA_030647845.1 bacterium | reverse complement strand
CGCGTGCTATAGAATTCGCACGCTAACTTCTTTACCCGCGACCTGCCTGCCTGCAGGCTGGAACCCGCGCCATTGTGTTTGCACGGTAAACAATCTTTGCTACAATGGGTGACGGATCGTTCACGCAAGAGCGCTCCCTGGCGCGGTGTTGGGGAGTGTTTTGCGTATATGGGCCCGCCGGTTGGGCGGGCAGGTATCCCCGTGGCTCTACCCCGACGTTTTCAGTCGGGGAGCCGACCAAAGCGTCGGCTTTGCACAGTCTTTTATAGGGGGTATACTAGTGGCGCAGGGCAGAGATTACTAAGATATTTAAAATAACTTCATACGTATGAATAAGCAGGATATTGCAGAAAAAGTGCACGGTGTCTTGGGCGGGACCAAGGCCGATGCAGAGCGAGCGGTGGAGTCGATGATAGACACCATCGTTGGCTCACTCAAAAGAGGCGAGGACATCTCTATTGCCGGCCTCGGCATCTTTAAAACAAAGATGCGTGCGGCTCGCCAGGCGCGCAACCCGCGCACCGGTGCCACGGTGCAGGTGCCCGCGATGCGCGTGCCAAAGTTCCAAGCCGCAAAAGCACTGAAAGAAGCAGTTCGATAATATAACAATTTGCTAGCACGATAAAACCCTCCTGAGCTTGTCGAAGGAGGGTTTTATCGTGCTACACTAGAAAACAGTATGGCAAAGAAAATTCTATTAGCAGAAGACGAAAAAGCACTTGCAACCGTGCTCAATCTAAAGCTCAAAAGTGCTGGCTACGAAACGCACATCGTCTACAACGGCGAGGATGCACTACAGGCGCTTAAAGACGGCACATACGACCTGATGCTTATCGACATCATGATGCCTAGACGCGACGGGTTTAGCGTGCTTGATGAGCTCAAAAAGCAAGGCAATAAAATGCCGGTATTCGCTATGTCCAACCTTAGCCAAGACGAAGACATCGCCCGGATAAAAAGCACAGGCGTCAAAGACTACATCATAAAAGCAGACACCTCTCCTGCCGAAATCCTTGCACGCGTGACAAAGTTCCTCGGGCCACAATAGGAGCCGCATACACTATGTCAGAAAAAGAAACAGAAAAAAAACACGCACCAGCGCCCGCACCAGCGGCTCTCGCACAAAACGTACCCATAGATGACACATTCATCAAAAAGGTACTGCTGGCAGGGCAGTATGCGAGCGAGGAAGACATGGTAAAGGCCGAACACTATGCTAAAGCACACCATTCGCCTTTAACCGAATACTTTTTCAACGAGGAGCTCCTTAACAAAGAGCTCTTGGGGCATGCTATAGGGGAAGCGCTCGGGTTGCGCTATGTCAACCTCTCACAAAACCCTCCGGAAAAGATGGTTATGGTCAAAATCCCCAAGGCATTTGCAGAGGAACATCGCGCCATACTGCTCACCGAGAGCCCCGAGGAAATTACAGTCGCGACCGATACCACCGACGCCAAAGCGCTCGAGCAAGCGCTTGCAACACTTTTTCCTAACAAAAAAATCGCCCTGCACTGGGCGTTTAGCGCTGACATCGAGCGTAGCTTTCCGCTCTACAAAGAAACACTCGCGGTACGCTTTACCGAAATAATCAAACGCGAGCAAAAAGTCGCGCCAGAGATTGTCGAACAAATTGTAGAGGATGCCATTCTCCTGCGTGCATCCGATATCCACCTCGAGCCACAAGAGAGCGAAGTGCTCGTGCGCTTCCGCATCGACGGCGTACTGGAAGACGCGGGGACACTGCCAAAGCCCCAGTACGAAAATATTCTCAACCGCATCAAGATAGAAGCGCGGCTACGCATCGACGAGCATATGAAGAGTCAAGACGGCGCAATCCGGTACCGCAAAGGTCCGACCGCGGCCGACTTGCGTATCTCTATCATCCCGACCATCACGGGCGAGAAGGTGGCGATGCGCATCTTGGGAGAGTATCTGCGCACGCTCACACTCGCCGACATCGGCCTTTCGCAACAGCACCAAGCGCTCCTGACCGAAATAGCAAACCGTCCGTACGGTATGATTCTCGCGACCGGCCCGACTGGCTCGGGAAAGACAACGACGCTCTACTCTATCTTGCGTATGCTCAACGACAGTAGCATCAACGTGACAACCATCGAAGACCCGGTCGAGTACCGTATCGGGCGGGTAAATCAAGTACAGGTAAACGAAGCGACCGGGCTCACCTTCGCCAACGGTCTGCGTACGGTTGTGCGCCAAGACCCGGACGTTATCCTCGTGGGTGAGATTCGAGACCTTGAGACTGCAGAAATTTCTGTCAATGCGGCGCTCACCGGCCACCTACTCCTCTCCTCGTTCCATGCCAACGATGCGGCGACCGTCGTACCCAGAATGCTGGACATGAAGGTCGAGCCCTTCCTGCTGGCATCCACTCTTTCGGTCATCGTTGCACAACGGCTTATCCGCCGTATCTGTACCCACTGCATTGTGAGCGAGACGGTCACTATCGCTTCGCTTATAAAACAATTTCCCAAACTGCAGCCATTTCTCTCCGGCCGTGAACTCATCGTATACAAAGGCAAGGGTTGCAAAAAATGCAACGATACCGGCTACAAAGGACAGCTTGGTATCTTCGAATTTATTGAGGTCACGCCAAAGATCGAAGAGGCCATTTTGCGCGACCCGTCGTCGGAGAACATAGAGACAGCTGCGCGCGCAGAAGGGACACGGAGCTTTTTTGAGGATGGGCTGGAGAAGGTTCTCGCCGGCATTACCACGTTCGAGGAGCTCTTGCGTGTTGCACTGCCGCCGAAGAGTCTCGCGCAGAAAGCAACATAACGTATGGCGAAAGAAAATGATTTTTTTCTCGAAAATTTGAGCATTCTTATGCGTTCGGCGCTTCCAGTGCGCGAAGCGGTCTCGACACTAAAAGAAGAAATCCACGGCAAAAAGATGCTGAGAGCGATTGGGATTATCGAGAACGAGATAGACGCGGGCGGTAAGATATCAAACGCACTGCAGAAAAGTGGGCTGCTAGCCGAGCGCTACATCTCGCTCCTGCGGCTGGGCGAGGAGACTGGCGAGCTACAAAAACAAATGGCGCTCGTCGTTGCCGAACAAAAGAAGGAAAAAGCGCTGCATTCTAAAGTCCGCGGGGCGCTCATCTACCCTGCCGTTGTCCTGGTCGTCATCCTGTTTGTCGGTATTTTTACCATGTGGTATATCTTCCCAAAGCTCACCTCGGTGTTTGCCCAAGGAGGCGGACAGCTACCCGTAAGTACGCGCATCATCATCGGCATCGGCAATTTCCTCACGCATTGGGGTATCGTTGTGGTGCCACTCGGCAGTGTCGCCGCCGCCCTCTGCATCTACTTTATGTTTATCTACCGCAAAACCCGCGCGGTCGGAGAGACGCTACTCCTGCACTTTTCCGTGACACGCACCATAATAGAAGATCTAGAACTCGCCCGCTTCGGGTATGTGATGGGGGCGCTCTTGCACGCTGGTATATCACTGCCACAAGCACTCGTGTCGATGCAGGACTCAACCTCGTTTGTGTTGTACAAAAAGTTCTACGCAGAGTTGTGCCGGCAAGTGACCGAAGGGTCATCGCTGTATAAAGCAATGACGAACTATCCCGGCTTTCAGCACTTCATTCCTTCCTATATCGCGCGGCTCATCGCGGCTGGCGAGATGTCCGGCTCGCTCTCCGACACACTGATAGACATCGGCGCTATGTTCGAAGTGAAGGCCGAGAATATGGCGCAGAATCTTAGCGTGCTTTTGGAGCCCGTTATCATCGTTGTCGTAGGTGTTATGGTTGCATTTTTGGCCATCGCTATTATCTCGCCGATTTATGGACTCACGACACAGATTAACTAGGTGGACGTTTAGCCTGCCTTGCCCTGCCTACCGGCAGGCAGGCGGCAGGCAGGGTTTCTCACTTATCGAGGTACTTGTTGTCATAAGCATTATCGGTTTGTTTATTGGATTCTCAGAATCTTCCTTACACCTGTTCCTCTCGCAGATGAATGCACGCGATACGACCAGTACCTACGTACAAACCCTGCATCGTGCGCAACTGTTGGCACAGTCTGGCCGCGGCGACGCTCCGTGGGGAGTTATGGCCACGACAAATCGTATCGTATTATACAAAGGTGCAAGCTATGCGACTCGCGACAGTGCCTATGACGAGCAGTACACGAGTACCGGCGCCTTTGGGGTAAGCGGCTTGACTGAAGTAACCTTTGCAAAACTAAGCGGCAAGCCCAACACCCTCGGCACGACAACCATACTGGTCGACACGGTCCCCACGACAACGGTGTATATCAATGCAAAAGGAACTATCAACTACTAAATCGAGCCTGCCTTGCCCTGCCTACCGGCAGGCAGGCGGTAGGCAGGGGTTTTCGCTTATTGAAATTATTATTTCTTCGGCGCTCGTGTTCGTGCTTGCTACCCTGTTTATAAAGGCAGTACTTGCCGGAGAAGATGGCACTGTTACCGCTGGTTCACGCGTCCGTGCACAACTAGTCGCTGAGGAAGGCCTCGAAGCAACGCGTAATATACGCGATGCCAATTTCGCCAACCTGGTAAACGGAACGTGGGGTATCAGCTACGGTGGGAGTGCGTGGGCATTTCTCGGCAACAGCGATACAGAAGGAATCTTTACACGCACCGTGCAAATTGGGACTGTCGACGCGGTGACAAAGGCCGCGACGAGCACTGCCACGTGGCAAGAGAGCGGAGGTCGCATCGGGGTGGTCGTGCTCGCCACAAACCTTACCAACACCACCGTGCTCCCCGCAGGCAACCAGGCAGGTGTGTTGCTACCGGTATATTCCCAAGCAGTCATTGGCGGTGCAACCAGTAAGGAGCTCCAATATATTACCTTGCAAAACACCGGCTCCTCAGCCATCACGCTCACTAAACTTAAAACCTCTTGGACTACTGGTAGCAGTAAAATGACCCAACTATATGCTGGCAGTACACTCGTGTGGTCAACAGCAGGCCCCGGCTCCCCACTTTCGCAACAGTCTTCGGGTGCGACAACCACGATTCAAAGTACTACCATTAACCCTGGTGATATTATCCCGCTCAGTCGTTTTGTTTTTACCCAAAATATGCACAACAACGCTTTTACCATTGTCTTTACGATGTCGGATAACTCCCAGAAGACAATCGTTACCCCACTATTGCCATGAAATCTCGAGGTTTCACTTTTATCGAGGTGCTCATATCCATCGGTATCATAGCGGTTCTGCTCGTGACGGTGGTAAGTCTATACTTCGCCCTTGCGCACGCCAGGATGAAGCAGCAAGTAATAGCCGAGGTAGAAGAACAGGGTCAGACCGCTATGACACTACTCTTGAACACGGTGCGAAACGCACACTCTGTGACAAGCCCAACTCCCGGTACGAGCGCAAATAGCCTTACGCTCGTTACGTATGCAACCTCGACCACACCAACAGTATTTTCTGTTTCTGCTTCAACCCTCTTTATTGTAGAAGATAACGGTCTAGCAATCGCTCTCACGAGCCCCCACGTGGTGCTATCAAACCTCACGTTTCAAAACCTGTCCAATACAAACACTCTCGGCAGTCTGAGGGTACAATTTACCCTCTCCTATGCGTCGAGCACGCGACAGGACAGCAATTACTCGACTGTTTTTTATGGTGCGGCGACCGTACGCCGCGTCACACGATGACTATGAAAAAAAGCCTGCCTGCCGGTAGGCAGGGATTCGCGATGTTACTCTCGGTGCTCATGCTCGCAGTGATAGGTGTCGCAATCTCGGCAACCCTTTTGTCCTTGAGTATCTCCTCTGCACAAACAACCATTACCATCGGAGAAGCACAGAAGGCCAAAGCACTTGCGAGCCTATGTGCAGAGAAGGCCCTGCAACGAGTCATTACTTCAACCTCCTATATTGGCACAGGTGTAGGGGGGGCTGACGCTTTGGTGTGTACCTACTCTGTTGCGCAAAATGATGCTGGCAGCGATGTGCTAAACGCTTCGAGCACGGTAGGGCAAACGACACGCAGAGTACAAATAAAAATTACGGTTCCACAACTTATGGTTATGACGTGGCAGGAGATTTAAGCATTACGAGTGGAGGCAGTATACTATTACTATGCAACGCACTACCATATACGGTTTCACTCTCATAGAACTGCTGGTAGTCATGGCTATCATCGGCATATTAGCCAGCGTAGTTACCGTCTCTCTCCAAGCGGCGCGCGCTCGGGCGCGCGATAGCCAACGCTCGACGGATGTATCAACCATACTCAATGCGGTGTATCAATATACCCTTGATAACAATAGTCAGCTCCCTCCTGCCATAACCCTCGCCACGACGACCATATGCCGCAGTGATGCAGTGTCGTGCACCGGGCTTGCTGACCTCTCGGTATTGACCACAGGCCAAGCGTATCTGCCCCTGATGCCCGCAGACCCCCAGAGTACCTCCACCAATGCGACAGGCTACACCATAGTCAAAAATACAAACAGTCGTATCACGGTCTCCGCCCCAAACACCGAGGCAAGCTCCACGAGTATAAGCATCACAAGATAATATGCAACACGTATTTTACAAGGGCCTGCCTTGCCCTGCCTACCGGCAGGCAGGCGGTAGGCAGGGGTTCACCCGTCGGACTGCCGGGTTCACCCTCCTCGAAGCACTGACGGTCATTATAATAATAGGCATACTTGCAGTCATCGTTGTGGTGGCTGTCTTTCAGGCGCGTAGTAAAGCACACTTCTCGCGGACCGTTGATGAGTTCCACCAGATTAGCGCTGCTATGGAGCTCTCGTATGTAGCAAACGGCGCGTATCCACCAGACGCGAACCGCGGGTTGCCCAATGGCGCCGAGCAATATATAACCGGCGGTGTGTGGCCGCTCCCTGTCTATCCGGGGAGCGTCTTTGACTGGGACCATTGGACGCCGACCCAGCTCACCTATCCGCCCTTTCAAGAAGTCGTACAAATTAGCGTGCGATTTTGCCCAGCGGGTGGCGCACTCTCGACCTGCACGTTTCCAAACGAACCGTGGGCCGCAAACTTCGATGTAAACAGCGCGGTCTACTACTGCATCAAAGGCCCGTGTCGGGCACACAGCTCACAGCCACCAACTCATCCGGCCTACTGTGTAAATTGTTAAGCTATTATCTCTCCAACTCTCTTCTGCAATTTCTTCGCATTCCCATGTTTCAGCATCCCACAGTACGATTGCACGGTCGGGCTGTCTTCCTCAAGCCCGTGCACTCGCCTGAGCATCCGGCGTTTCGTTGTCGTCCTCAATACGCGGTGGTTGGGGAAATGCACCCAACCAAGAAAATCAACGCCAGAGGCAACCGTCTCTATC